>NZ_JBFULE010000024.1:0-22929 GCF_056400485.1 Roseateles sp. P5_B10 | reverse complement strand
AAGCTGGCCAAGGCCCTGGACGCCGAGGCCTGGGACGGCCGCTGGTACCGCCGCGGCTGGTTCGATGACGGCAGCGTCCTCGGCACCCATGACGACAGCGAATGCCGCATCGACCTCATCGTGCAGGCCTGGGCCGTGCTGACCGGCGCCACCGAGGCCGACCGCGCCCGCCTGGCCCTGGACAGCGCCTGGCGCGAGCTGCATGACCGCGACGCCCACTTGTTGCGCCTGCTGTGGCCGCCGCTGAAGGACCACCAGCCACCAGCCGGCTACATCCAGGCCTACCCCGGCGGCGTGCGCGAAAACGGCGGCCAGTACAACCACGCCGCCACCTGGGCCCTGATGGCCAGCGCCAAGCTCGGTCAGGCCGAGCGCGCCTGGGCGGCCTTCACGGCCATCAGCCCGGCCCACCGCGGGGCACACGGCGCGGCCTATGGGCTGGAGCCCTTCGCCGTGGCCGGTGATATCGAAGCCGCCGCGCCGCACGCCGGCCGCGGTGGCTGGAGCTGGTACACGGGCGCCGCCGGCTGGCTGCTGCGCGCGGCGGTCGAGTCGCTGTGCGGCGTCAAGCTGGCCGATGGCCTGCTGCGCGTGCAGCCCTGCCTGCCGCCCCACTGGCCCGAGGCGCGGCTGCGGCTGGTGCACCAGGGTCGGCGTATCGACTTGCTGCTGCAGCGTGCCCCGACGGGCGCCGGCACCGCGCCGCCCGCCGGCTACCGCACCCTGGTGCCAGGATCGACGCTGGCGCTCGGGGAGGTCGAAGGCGACCTGCAGCTTTGGGTGCCAGTCACCGATGCCCTGCCGGCCCGCAGGCCGGAACCGGCGGCAGCGTTTTGAAGCCCCAAAAAGCAAGCGGCCCCGAAAGGGGCCGCCGTAGCGAATCAGGGGAGGATCAGACGACCAAGCTCAACACCACAGCCATGAGGACGCTACCCAGGACGACGGTCGTGAACAGCCGGTCGCCGATGGCGCTGTCCAGGAATTCCAGCGAGCACAGCATGCGCTGCTTGCGGTCTGACAGCGTGCGGCACTGGCGCAGGTGAACGCCCAGGCTGTCCAGGTGCTGACGCAGCAGATGATCGGTGGCGCGAGACATGGATGACCTCCTCTGAAAACGATGCCTTCAACTGTAGAGAGAACCTGGCTTCGTTGCATTCGGACACGAAGGGGCCCGCGTGTAGGCCTTGTCTGACATTGCGACGCATGCCATGAGGCACCATGCGGCAATGAGCACCAGCCGGCAAGCACTTTGGTTGTTGACCCTGCTAACCGCGTGGTTTGCCGGCATGGCGCAGGCCGCGCCAGCGGCGCTGCAAGTCGGCTCCAAGCGCTTCACCGAGAGTTATCTGCTGGGCGAGATCGTCACGCAGACCTTGGTCGGTCAGGGTGTCGCCGCTGAACACCGCCAGGGCCTGGGCAATACCGCCATCCTGGCCGCGGCCCTGCAGCAAGGCCAGATCGATCTCTACCCGGAGTACACCGGTACCATCGTGCGCGAGTTGCTCAAGYGCGAGTCATCTGCGGATGCGCAGGCACCGCTGGCGCAGATCAACGCGTGGCTGAAGCCGCTGGGCCTGAAGGCCGGCGTGCCACTGGGCTTCAACAACAGCTATGCCCTGGCCCTGCGCGAGGCCGACGCGGCGCGGCTGGGCATCACGACGATCTCCGAGCTTGCCGCCAAGGCACCGCCGGCACTCAAGGCTGGCCTGTCGCACGAGTTCCTGGCCCGCGCCGACGGCTGGCCGGCGTTGCAGCGCGCCTACGGCCTGAAGCTGCAACCCGGCGCCGGCCTGGACCACGGCCTGGCGTATCAAGCCCTCGCCAATGGCCAGGTCGACCTCATCGACGTCTACACCACCGACGCCCAGCTCGCCCGCCAGCCCGTGCGGGTGCTGCGCGATGACCGCGGCTTCTTCCCGCGCTACGACGCGGTGCTGCTGATGCGGACGGCGGTCGACGACAAGCCGTTGCAGGGCCTGGCCGGCCGCCTGCCCGAAGCCGAAATGACCCGCCTGAACGCCGCCGCCGAGCTGGACGGCCGGCCCTTTGCCGACGTGGCGCGCGGCTTTCTGCAATCGGGCTCAGGTGGCACGGGGCACCAGGGCTTGATGGACCGACTATTTGCTCCCGACCTGCCCAAGCTGCTTGCCCAACATCTGGCGCTGGTGCTGGCCTCGCTTGCCCTGGCCGTGGCCGTCGCCGTGCCGCTGGGCATCGCCGCACATCGCCTGCCACGGCTGGCGGCGCCCGTCATGGCCGTGACGGGCCTGCTGCAGACCCTGCCTTCGCTGGCCCTGCTGGCTTTCTTGATTGCCCTGGTTGGCCGCATCGGCTTCGTGCCGGCCCTGCTGGCGCTGTTCGTCTATGCGCTGCTGCCCATCGTGCGCAACACCCACGCGGGGCTTCAGGCCGTGTCTGGCGGGCTGACCCATGCCGCCTTGGCGCTGGGCCTGACCCGCGGCCAGACGCTGCGCGCCATTGAGCTGCCACTGGCCCTGCCGACGCTGATGGCAGGGGTGAAGACGGCAGCGGTCACCAACGTCGGCACGGCCACCGTCGCGGCCTTCGTCGGCGCGGGTGGCCTGGGCGAGCGCATCGTCGCGGGCCTGGCCGTCAACGACAGCACGCTGATGTTGGCCGGCGCCCTGCCCGCCGCAGCCCTGGCCGTCATCGTGCAACTGCTGTTTGATGCACTGGAACGCCGGGTCGCGCACAATGGGCCACAAGAATCTCGGGATCGAGGGGCATGAACGCAAGGGTGCGATCGGGCTTGTGGCTATTGGGCTGGCTGGTGGCAATGACCGCCGAGGCCGGCTGCTCGCGCCCCCTCAACGTACCCATGGCCCCTATCGGCCTGAGCGTCAACTTCGAGGACGGGCGCGCCCAGGGCATCTATCCGACGCTGCTGCGCGAAGTGGCGGCCAGCGCGCCCTGCCAGTTCAATATCCACAAGGTGCCACGGGCGCGGCTGCAAACGATGTTCGACGCTGGTCAGGCCGACATCCTCATGCCGGCCTCATCAAATCCCGCACGTGATGCCGTGGGCGAGTTCGTGCCACTGATCCAGGTGCGAGCCAGCCTGCTGACCCTGGACGCCGACACGCCCGTACCGCGCTCGCTGGCCGAGCTGCTGGCCCAGCCGGACTACAAGCTCGTCGTCGTGCGCGGCTTCTCTTTCGGTCCGGCSTATGACGGTGCCATCGCAACGCTGCGCCAGCGCCAGCGCCTCGTCGAGGAGGCCGACCCCACCGGCGTCGCCCGCGCACTGCGCCAGGGCCTGGCCCAGGCCAGCGTCATGACGGCGTCCATCCTGGTCGGCACGCTGGTCAATGAGCCCGAGCTGACGCCGTTGCTGAAGCGCCTGCGTGTCGAGCCGCTGGAGGAACTGGGCTGGCACGCCAGCGGCCTGTATCTGTCACGCCGCGGCCTCGTCGAAGCCGACCGGCGCCTGCTGCGCCAGGCTTTTGGCCAGATGGCACGCAACGGGCGCGTGTGGCAGCTCTTCAACGAGGCCCACCCGGCCGGCAGCCTGGGCGTCAGCATCCGGCCTTTGCCCTGATTCAGCGCACCTGGCTGCTGTAGTCCAGCGGCAGCCACTGCCAACCCTTGCCCGCCTGGCGCATCCACGCGGTGCGCCTGCCCGGCCGCAGCCACGCCACCAAAACCAGGCTCTTCATCGACCACCCGCGCGCGGAGATTGGCGACACGCCCTGGTGGGACCGGCAGGTGCGGGCCATCGCTGTCTCATCCTGATTGGGGATTCGCTGGCGGCGGCGGGCKCATAAGGTCGACACCTCTTCTTCCTGATGGGAGCCGTTGCCATGTGCATTGCCAAGAGCGTCGGGCTGGGTGCCCGCAACGATGTCGCCGATGTCCGCATCGTCCAGGTCCTGCTCAACATGAACAGCGAGGCCTGGAGCGGCGCAGCGCTCAAGCAGTTGGGGGTGGACGGGCAGATCGGCCCCAACACCATCGACGCGATCCGTGCCTTCGAGACCCAGGCCATGGGCCTGCCGGAGTCGGATGGCCTGGTGACACCGGGCGACGCCACGATGACGCGGTTGCTGGCGGGCCTGCCTCCCGGCGCGACCAAGGAGAAGCTCGGCATCGTGATGCCACGGGCCATGCAAAAGCGCATCGACCTCTACTTCGAGCCGCTGGTGAAGGGCATGACACGCTATGGCATCGACACGCCGCGGCAGATCGCTCACTTCATCGCCCAGCTCGCACACGAGTCCGGCTCGCTGCTCTATTCCGAGGAACTGGCCAGCGGCAACGCCTATGACGGCCGCACCGATCTCGGCAACACGGAGCCCGGCGACGGCCCACGCTTCAAGGGCCGCGGGCTGATCCAGCTCACCGGTCGCAACAACTACCGGGACTACAGCAAGTTCACCGGCACCGATTACATCAGCGACCCCACGCAGCTGGCCCTGGACCCGTTCGCCTGCGTCGACGTGGCCTGCTGGTTCTGGAAGACGCGTGGCATCGGCCCGCTCGCCGAAGCCGACGACGCCAAGGCTGTCACCAAGCGGATCAATGGCGGCTACAACGGGCTGGACGATCGCCTGGAGCATCTGGCGCGCGCCAAGGCCCTGCTGGGGCTCTGAACCTCGCGCTGCTGCGACGTCTCCCGACGCCACGCCCAAACGCAAAAAAGGCACTTGGCGGTTCGCCAAGTGCCTTTTTGCTTCTTAAATTTTGGTGGGCCCTGAGTGACTCGAACACTCGACCTACGGATTAAGAGTCCGCTGCTCTACCAACTGAGCTAAGAGCCCTGATTCAACTTCGGGGGGCCGAAGCTAAGCCAAAGATTGTAGCGTTGATTCCGTCGAATCATTGCTCTAAATTCTGGTGGGACGTGCAGGATTCGAACCTGCGACCAACGGATTAAAAGTCCGCTGCTCTACCGACTGAGCTAACGTCCCGTGTCAAGCAGAGCCCGCCATTATAGGCAGGTTTTTAGAGGCTCCGCAAGAAATCCTTGAATTGCCGTCAGCCCGGTTTTCGACTCAGATGCAGGCGCTGCAACTCGGCTGCCGCGCACAGGCCAAAGGTCGCCGTGACGGTGACGCTGGAGCCGTAACCATGGCAGTTCAGGCTGCCGTCAACATCACAGGCTTCGCCCTCACCTTGCTGCGGCAGATGCACCGGCTCACGTGAGTACACGCAGGCGACACCCATTTTCCCGGCACGCGCCGCACCGTGGTGCTTGCGCAGGCGCTGGCGCAGCGACGCCAGCAGCGGATCGTGAGTCGTGGCGCTGAGGTCGTCGAGCTCCACGCGATGCGGCTCGCGCTTGCCACCGGCGGCGCCGACGGTGACGAAGGGCAGCTCAAGCTCACGCGCCCAGGCAGCCAGCACGGCCTTGGCGCGGACCTGGTCGCAACAGTCGATGAGCCCGTCGAACTCCGCATCGCCGATCAGCGCGGGCCAATTCTCGGGTTCGACAAATTCCTCGACGACGTGCACCGCGCAGCCGGGGTGGATGTCGGCAATACGCTGCCTCAGCGCCTCAGCCTTGGCCATACCGACGGTCGACCCGAGAGCCTGGATCTGGCGGTTGATGTTGGATTCGGAAACCTGGTCCAGGTCGATCAGCGTCAGCTCCGCCGCGCCACTGCGCGCCAGGGCCTCGACGGCCCAGGAACCGACGCCGCCCAGGCCGACGACCGCGAAGCGCGCGGCGCGCAGGCGCTGGTAGGCGACGTCGCCGTGCAGACGGCGCAGGCCGCCGAAGCGGCGCTCCAGATCAGCGTCCAGCTGATCAGCGGACATCAACGCAGTGCCGCCAACCGTTCCTTGGCGGCCTGGGCGGCCTCGGTGCCGGGATAGGCCTTGATGAGGTCGTCGAGGCTGCGCCGGGCGGACTTGTTGTCCTTCAGCTCGATCTGGCAATTGGCCAGCGCGAGCAGGGCTTCGGCCGCGCGCGAATGGTCAGGATTGCCGGCGATGAAAGCTTTGAAGGTCGCAACGGCGTCCTTGTAGTCGCGCTTGCCGTACTGGGCATTGCCGAGCCAGAAGCGCACCGAGTCGGTATAGCCGCTGGCGGGGTAGCGCTTCAGGAAGGCATTGAGCGCGGCGACGGCCTCGGCGAAGTCGCCACGGCGCACGAGGCCGATGGCGGCTTCGTACTGGTTGCGCTCGTCGGGGTTGACCTGGAATTCGCGGCCATCGAGGCTGACCTTCTGCGGCTCCAGCGGCTTGAAGCGCGCTTCGACGGACTGCGACTGGTCGGTCAGCTTGCGCTGCGTGTCGGCCAGGTCGCGGGCGAGCTGCTCGTTGGCGCCGCGCAGCTTGGCGATCTCGCTGCGCAGCGCATCGATCTGGCCATTCAGGTCCAGCATGCTGCGGCGCAGCGGCTGCAGCTGGTCCTGAACCAGCGTGTTGAGCTGTTCGGCACGCTGCTTGGCAGCGTCCTCGTTGGCCTTCACCGTGCCACRCAGCTCGAGGATGGCCTTGCGGGCTTCATCATCCTCGAACAGGCCCGCCTTTGCGGGCTGCATGAAAGCCGCGCTCGCGGCCAGCGTCATCAGCGACAGTCGCAGAGCGCGCATCACTTTCACTTGTCCTTGAGCTCGACGCGACGATTCTTGGCCCAGACTTCTTCGCCGCTGCCTTGAGCGGCAGGGCGCTCCTTGCCGTAGCTGACAGCTTCGACCTGGGCCGCACCGACGCCCAGCAGCGTCAGCGACTTGGCAACGGCTTCGGCACGGCGCTGGCCGAGGGCCAGGTTGTACTCGCGGCCGCCGCGCTCGTCGGTGTGGCCTTCGAGGTTCAACGCGGCGCGCTTGTTGGCGTTCAGGCGCTTGGCGTGCAGGTCGACCAGCGGGCGGTACTCTTCCTTGACGACGTCGCTGTCGTAGTCGAAGTAGACGACGCGATTGGCGCCCTTGTTGACTTCCTGGGTGTACTGGCTGAACAGGTCAACCGTCGGGACAGCGGTCTGCGCGGTTGTCGGCTGCTGCTCAGGGGTCGCCGGGGGCGGTGTGGGCTGGCGCGTCTCGACCGGCGCGGGCTCGTCCAACTTGACGGCGGAGCTGCAGCCGGCCAAGGCGGCGGCGGCAATCAAAGTGAGCGCATAGCGGGTCAGTTTCATTCGAATAGTCTCCACAACAGACAGGGGGCGGGGGATGGGGGGGCGCAGCGCCATCGGCGGCGCGGGCGCGCCATTGTCCAACACGGTGCGAACTGTCAAGTTACTGGCGTGTAAAAGGACCCCACGTGGGTTCACGAACCTCTACCAAAGTGACGAGCAGCGGCGTCTTCATCTTGCCGTCCAGCGTCGTCGTCATCAGCACTTCCTTGCCGCCGGCACGGCTCGCGTACACGATGAGCTTGCCATTGGGCGCGAACGCCGGGCTTTCGTCGTCGTTGGCTTCGCTGATCTGCTGTGACTGGCCGGTGCCGAGATCCATCACCGACAGGCGGAAGGCACCACTGATGCGGGTGATGTAGGCCAGCGTGCGGCCGTCAGGGCTGACCGCCGGGCTGATGTTGTAGTTGCCGTTGAAGGTCACACGCTMGGCCGCGCCGCCACTGGCCGGCATGCGGTAGATCTGCGGGCCGCCGCCACGGTCGCTAACGAAAAAGATCTTGCTGCCATCGGGCGAGTAGCAGGCCTCGGTGTCGATGGCGCCGCTTTGCGTGAGGCGACGCAGGCCCGAGCCGTCACGGTTGATGACGAAGAGCTGGGTCCCCCCGTCGCGCGACAGGCTGAGCACGAGCTGCGAGCCATCGGGCGACCAGGCCGGCGCGCTGTTGGTGCCCTTGAAGTCGGCCAGCACGCGGCGGCCGCCGGTCTGCACGTCCTGGACGCGCACCGTGGCCTTGCGGCTCTCGAAGGTCACGTAAGCGAGCTCTCGGCCATTGGGTGCCCAGGCTGGCGAGATGATGGGATCGGGGCTGGTCAATGCGACCTTGGCGCCCTCGCCGTCTGCGTCGGCAACGACCAGGCTGTAGCGCGGGCCGGCCTTGGTCACATAGGCCATGCGGGTGGCGAACACGCCGCGCTCGCCGGTGAGCTTCTGGTAGATGGTGTCGGCGATGCGATGCGCGGCAAGGCGGGCATCATCGGGATGCACGGCATGCGCTTCGCCGAGGAGCTCGGTGCGGTTGACGACGTCCCAGAGCTTGAAGCGGATATCCAGCCGTCCGTCGGCCAGGCGGGTGATCGAACCCGCCGCAAGCGCATCGGCCTGGCGGGCCTTCCAGTCGGGCCAGGCCGGGCTGCTCGTCTCGTTCAGCCCGGCGGGTGCATCGACGCTGCGAAACAGGCCGCTGCGTTCCAGGTCGGCGCGCACGATGGCGGCGATCGGCTGGGCCGAGGCCTTGGCGTCATCACGGAAATCGACGATAGCCACCGGGATGCGCGTGCCGCCCGTGCCGGCGATGTCGATGCGCACCTGGGCCAGGGCCGAGGCGGCAGGAAAGGCCGCAAGCGCGGCAAGGCTGAGACGGCGAGAGATCATGCAGTGGACTTTGCAGTGCGGTCCGGAATTCTGCCGCAGTGCCGCGCCACTTCAGAGTAGGACGATGTCGTAATGTTCCGTCTGGTTGGTCGGCTCGGCGGTCAGCGAGATGGGCTTGCCGATGAAGTCCGACAGGCCAGCCAGGTGGGCGCTCTCTTCGTCGAGCATCATCTCGACGACGTTGGCGGCGGCCACGACGCGGAACTCGCGGGGGGAGAACTGGCGTGCCTCGCGCAGGATCTCGCGCAGGATGTCGTAGCAGACCGAACGCGCCGTCTTGACCTGGCCGCGGCCCTCGCAGGTCGGGCAGGGTTCGCATAGCATGCGCGCCAGCGACTCGCGCGTGCGCTTTCGCGTCATCTCGACCAGGCCCAGCTGCGTGAAGCCGCCGACGGTCACCTTGGTGCGGTCCCGGCCCAGCTGTTTGCGGAACTCGGCCAGCACCGCCGTTCGGTGCTCCTCGCGCGTCATGTCGATGAAGTCGACGATGATGATGCCACCCAGGTTGCGCAGCCTCAGCTGGCGGGCGATGGAGCCCGCCGCTTCGAGGTTGGTCTTGAAGATGGTGTCGTCGAAGTTCTTGGCACCGACGAAACCGCCGGTGTTGACGTCGATGGTCGTCATCGCCTCGGTCTGGTCGAACACCAGCGAGCCGCCGGACTTCAGCTCCACCTTGCGCGCCAGCGCGCGGGCGATCTCGGCGTCGACATTGCACAGGTCGAAGATGGGCCGTTCACCGCGGTAATGCTCCAGCTTGGCCGTGGCGGCCGGCATGAAGGTCTCGCCGAAGCCGCGCAACACGTCGTACTGCATCTTGGAGTCGATGCGGATGGAGCCCGTGCGTTCGCTCGTCAGATCGCGCAGCACGCGCTCGACGAGGCTCAAGTCCTGGTGCAACAGGCTGGCCGGCGGCGTTGTCAGCGCACCCGCGCGGATCTGCTGCCAGGTCTTGCGCAGATAGGCGATGTCGGCACCGAGCTCCTCGTCGCTGGCGTCCTCTGCGTTCGTGCGCAGGATGAAGCCGCCGCCACCGCCCTGCTCCTTTGTCCCCACCAGTGCGACCATGCGCGCGCGCAAGGCCTCGCGCGCCTCGGGCGAGCCGATCTTCTGGCTGACGCCGATGTGCTCGTCCTGCGGCAGATAGACCAGCATGCGGCCGGCGATGCTGATCTGGCTGGACAGCCGTGCGCCCTTGGTGCCGATGGGGTCCTTGATGACCTGCACCGTCAGCGGTTGGCCTTCGAAGATGAGGCGCTCGATGGGCGTGGGAGGCACCTCGACGCCATGGCCGTTCTGGTGCCGGCCATGTCCGAACTGCGAGGCACTGTGCAGGTCGGCAACGTGCAGAAAGGCGGCGCGCTCCAGGCCGATGTCGATGAAGGCGCTCTGCATGCCAGGCAGCACGCGCACCACCTTGCCGAGGTAGACGTTGCCCACCAGCCCCCGCTCCAACGTGCGCTCGATGTGCAGCTCCTGCACCGCGCCGTTCTCGACCACGGCCACCCGCGTCTCCTGCGGTGACCAGTTGATCAGGATGTCTTCCATCTCTTGCCTTTGAATGCTGATGCGTGCCGCCGGTGGAGGCGGCACGCATCAAAACTCAGGTCAGAACTCAAAGCCGAATTTGTCCAACAGCTGCGCCGTCTCAAAGAGGGGCAACCCCATGATGCCCGAGTAGCTACCGGCAATCTTCACGATCCAGGCGGCTGCCTGGCTCTGGATGGCATAGGCGCCAGCTTTGCCGAACGGCTCGCGGCTGGCGACGTAGCGGTCGATCTGCGCGGCCGACAGCGGCGCGAATTCCACGTGAGAGACATTCAGCGCCGCCGCGCGATGCGCCGCATCGGCCACGGCGACGGCCGTGATGACTCGGTGCGTGCGGCCTGACATCAGCGCCAGCATGCGCGCCGCATCGACGTCGTCCGCGGGCTTGCCGAGGATGAGTCCGTCGATGGCCACCGTGGTGTCCGCGCACAGGATGGGCGCCGGTAGCAGGCCGCGCGCGGTGAGGCGCACCAGCGCCGCATCCAGCTTGGCCGCGGTGACGCGGGCGCAATAGGTCTCGGGCACCTCGCCGGGTTGCACCGCCTCCAGCGCTTCAGCATCTTCGTCGGCGCCGGGCAGCAGCAACTCATGCCTGACGCCGAGTTGCTCCAGCAGCTGACGGCGGCGCGGGCTTTGCGAGGCGAGGTAGATGGAGCGGGGACCGGCGCCGGGCCGTCCCAAGCCGGTCGCGCCCCCATGGGGGGCCGACGACGAAGTCGTCTTGGGGGTCATATTCATTCGCGGTGATACGGGTGGCCGGTCGTCACGGTCCAGGCGCGGTACAGGCCTTCGGCCAGCAGCACGCGGGCAAAGGCGTGGGGCAGAGTCAGGTCGGACAGCCGCAAGGTCTCGTCGGCCGTGGCCTTGAGATCGGGATGCAGGCCGTCGGGCCCGCCGATGATGAGGGCAGCATCGCGGCCCTCACCCATCCACAGCTTCAGCCGCTCAGCCAACTGCACCGAGGTGCGGCGCTCGCCACGCTCGTCCAGGATGATGCGGCGCACGCCCTTTGGCAAAGCTGCCTCGATGCGTGCGGCCTCGGCCGCCATCAACTGCTCCGCCGTCTTGCTGCCTCGCGTCTCGGCCTTGACAGCTTTCAACTCCAGCTTGAGCTCGGGCGGAAAGCGCTTGGCGAAGTCCTCGTAGGCGGTGTCGGCCCAGGCCGGCTGGCGCTGGCCCACGGCGACGAGGAAAAGGCGCATCAGCCCTTTTTCGGCGCCGCGCGGCCGGCAGGCTTGGCAGGCGCGCGGGGTGCAGCCTTGGCGGCTGGCTTGGCCGCAGGCGCGACCCGCTTGGCCGTAGCCGCCTTGCCGACGCCCTGGCCAGCGCCGACCTTCACGGTCTTGACGGGTGCTGCCGTCTTCACGCCCACGCTGCGGGTCACGCCCTTCTTGGGCGCCTGGGTGCCCGCTGCGGCCTTCTTGGCAACCGCCTTCTTGGCGGCCGCCGACGGCACCGCCTTGTTGGCACCCGCCTTGGCTGCAGGTTTCGCGGCGGGTTTGGGCGCAGCCCTGGTCGTGATGGGCTTGGACGCCGTCGCCTTGCGCGCCGTCTTGACCGGTGCGGCAGCGGGCTCCTCGGAGGCCTTGACCAGCCTGGTCTCGGTGCTACCGAGCTTGAGCTTGACGGGCTTGTCGCCCCAGATCTCTTCGAGGTGGTAGTAGTCGCGGATGGCGGGCTGCATCACGTGGACGACGGCGGCGCCGCAGTCGACGATGATCCATTCGCCGTTGTCCTCGCCCTCGGTGCGCATGACCTGCATGCCGCGCCCCTTGACCGTTTCACGCACGCTGGACGCGAGGGCCTTGGTCTGCCGGTTGCTCGTGCCCGAGGCGATGATGACGCGCTCGAACAGCGGCGACAGATGCTCGGTGTTGAACACAACGATGTTCTGGGCCTTGACGTCTTCGAGACCATCGACGATGGCTCGTTGCAGCTTGCGAATGTCCATTCAGTGCTTCTTCTCGTAGAGGCGGTGCGAGGCAATATAGCTCGCCACCTCGGCGCCCACCATGGGGCTGATGTCCTCGCCGCGCGCGACGGCGTCGCGCACGGCGGTGGACGAAAGGGGAATTTCGGGCAGGGCCAGCACCTGCAGGCGGTGTGCCGGCAGGCCCGGAGGGGTCACGACGGCCTCGCTGGCACGCGGCACGACGACCAGTGTGGCCAGCGTGGTGATGGTCTCGACCTGGTACCAGCTCGGCAGCCGGGCGTACTGATCCTGGCCGATCAGGAACATCAACTCCGTGCCAGCGTTCTGGCTGGCGAACTCACGCAGGGTATCGGCCGTGAAGCTGGGGCCGCGGCGGTGCAGTTCGCGCTCATCGAGCACGAAGCGCGGCTCTCCGGCGATGAGGCGCTTGATCATCCCTGCACGGTGCACGGCGGCGGCCATGATCTGGTCGGGCTTCTGCCACTGCCGGCCGGCGGGCAGCCAGACCATGCGGTCCGGCGCCAGCGCGTCCAGCGCAAAGCGGGCGAAGGCCAGGTGGCCGAGATGGGGCGGGTCAAAACTGCCGCCGAAGATTGCCAGTTTCACAGCCACAGTGCGGTGGGTGTTTCGCCGGCCCAATCGCGTGGGCGCAGGAAGTCGCTGTACAGCTTCGCCTCGGGCGTGCCCGGCTCGGGCGCCCAGTCGTAGCGCCACTTCACTTGTGGGGGCATGGACATGAGGATGGATTCGGTGCGGCCGCCCGACTGTAGGCCGAACAGGGTGCCGCGGTCCCAGACGAGATTGAACTCGACATAGCGGCCACGGCGATAGGCCTGGAAGTCGCGCTCACGTTCGCCATAGGCATACCCCTGGCGGCGCTCGACGATGGGCAGATAGGCAGCCAGGAAGGCATCGCCGACGGAACGCATCAGCGCAAAGCCCGTGTCGAAGCCACCTTCGGCGAAATCGTCGAAGAAGATGCCGCCGATGCCGCGCGGCTCCTGGCGGTGCTTCAGGAAGAAGTAGTCGTCGCACCAGGCCTTGAACTTCGGGTAGAGCTCGGTGCCATGCGGTTGCAGCGCGTCGCGGCAGACGCGATGGAAATGCTGCGCGTCGCGCTCGTAGCCGTAGTAGGGTGTCAGGTCCATGCCGCCGCCGAACCAGGTCACGGCAGGCAGCCCAGGCGGCAAGGCGATGAAGGCACGCACATTCATGTGCACCGTCGGCACGAAGGGGTTGTGCGGGTGCAGCACCAGCGACACGCCCAAGGCCTCGAAGGGCGCTCCGGCGAGTTCGGGGCGATGCTGCGTCGCTGACGGCGGCAGCACGCGGCCCTTCACATGCGAGAAGTTGACGCCACCGCGCTCGAAGACCGGGCCGCCCTCGATGAGCCGCGACAGGCCGTCGCCTTCGAGCYGGCCACCGGGCTCGCGTGTCCAGCCGTCGGACGCGAAGGCATTGCCGTCGACCCCTTCCAGCGCCGTGACGATGCGCTGTTGCAACTCGAGCAGATAGTCGCGGACGGCTTGGGTGTTCATGTGCGCGGGCCGGTGTTCGATGAGCGAGGCTGAATCGGACTGGCCAGTTCGGGGCGCTTGCCGACGCGCGTGCCGAAATAGGCGGCAAAGAGCGCGAAGTCGGCCTGCACATCGCCGGTCAGCATGACGAAGCGCGTCACCGAGACGACGCGCTGCTCGAAATCGAAATAGCACAGCCCCACCGGCACGCCGGCCTGCACGGCCACCTGGTAAGCGCCGGTGCGCCAGCCGCTCTTCAGCGAACGCGTGCCCTCGGGCGCGGCGGCCAGCCAGAAGCGCTCGCCACGCGCCGCGGCGGCCTGCATCTGGCGCACCGTGTCGGCGACGATGCCATGCGAGCTGCTGCGATCCACGCCGACACCGCCGATCCAGCGCATCCAGTGGCTGAGCAAGGGCGCCTTGAACAGGCTGTCCTTGCCCCAGAAGCGAAGCTGGATGCCGACGGCCCACTTGGCCAGCAGGCCGATGACGAAGTCCCAGTTGGAGGTGTGCGGATAGACCAGGATGACACCCTGCTCCGCCGGCACACCGGGTGCATCCACCGTCCAGCCGAACAGCCCCAGCAGCCAGCGCGCCAGGGCGCTGGACGGGCCATGCGGGCGCAGGGGCCCGGTCAGGACAATGGGCTGAATGGGGAAAGTCGGGTTCAACGCTTGATGGCCCGATGGCCGATGTCGCTGCGGTACTGGCGGCCTRCGAACTGGATGCCCGTGGCCAGCTCATAGGCGCTCTGCGCGGCGGTGCGCACGGATTCACCCAGGGCCGTCACGCAAAGCACGCGGCCACCGCTGGTGACAAGCTGTCCATCGACCATCGCCGTGCCGGCATGGAAAACCATGGCCTCGTCGTCGTCCTCAGGCAGGCCGCTGATGGCGTCGCCCTTGCGCGGGTTGAGCGGGTAGCCCTCGGCCGCCAGCACGACGCCGAGCGCCACGCGACGGTCCCACTGCAGCTCGACCTCGTCCAACGTGCCATCGGTCGCGTGCATCATCAGCTCGAAGAGATCGCTCTTGAGCCGCATCATGATGGGCTGGGTCTCGGGGTCGCCCATGCGCGTGTTGAACTCGACCGTGCGCGGCTGGCCGTGCTCGTCGATCATCAGGCCGGCATACAGGAAGCCAGTGAACGGATGGCCGTCACGCGCCATGCCGGTGATGGTCGGCTGGATGATCTCGTGCATGACCTTGGCATGCACATTCGGCGTCACGACCGGCGCAGGCGAGTAGGCGCCCATGCCGCCGGTGTTGGGGCCGGCGTCGCCGTCCAGCAGGCGCTTGTGGTCCTGGCTGGTGGCCAGCGACACGACATGCTTGCCGTCGCAGACGACGATGAAGCTGGCCTCCTCGCCTTCGAGGAAGTCCTCGATGACGACGCGCGCACCGCCGGCGTTGTGCGTCACGCCGAGCTTGTTGTCTTCCAGGATCCACGAGATCGCCTCATGGGCCTCGGCCAGCGTCATYGCGACGACGACGCCCTTGCCTGCTGCCAGGCCGTCGGCCTTGATGACGATGGGCGCGCCGCGGTTGCCTACATAGGCGTGAGCGGCCGCGGCGTCCGAGAAGGTCTCGTAGGCTGCCGTCGGAATGCCATGGCGCTTCATGAAGTCCTTGGCGAAGGCCTTGGAGCTCTCGAGCTGGGCCGCGGCCCTGGTGGGCCCGAAGATGCGCAGGCCCCGCGAGCGGAACTCGTCGACGACGCCAGCGGCCAGCGCGACCTCGGGGCCGACGACGGTCAGCGTCATCTTCTGTTCGACGGCGAAGTCGGCCAGCGCCTTCACGTCGGTCATGCCGATGGGCACGGTCTCGATCTGCTCGTCACGCGCCGTGCCGCCGTTGCCGGGGGCGACGTACACCTGGCTGACGCGTTCGCCCTGGGCGAGCTTCCAGGCCAGCGCGTGCTCGCGGCCACCATTGCCAATGACTAGGACTCGCATCAGTTCAATTCTGCGTTGTGATAGACCGCTTGCGTGTCGTCGAGGTCTTCGATGACGTCAAGCAGCTTTTGCATGCGTTCGGCGTCTTCGCCGGTCAACTCGATCGTGTTCTCGGCCCGCATCGTCACTTCGGACAGCTCGGGCACCAGGCCGGCGGCTTCCAGCGCGGCCTTGACGGCTTCGTAGTCGGCTGGCGAGGTCAATACCTCAATGGCACCGTCGTCACCGGTGACGACATCTTCGGCGCCGGCGTCCAGCGCCACTTCCATGACCTTGTCTTCCGACGTGCCCGGCGCGAACAGCAACTGGCCGCAATGCTTGAACTGGAAGGCCACCGAGCCGTCCGTGCCCATGTTGCCGCCGTATTTGCTGAAGGCATGCCGCACCTCGGCCACGGTGCGAACGCGGTTGTCCGTCATCGTGTCGATCATGATGGCCGCGCCGCCGATGCCATAGCCTTCGTAGCGGATTTCTTCGTAGGTCAGGCCATCGATATTGCCGCTGGCCTTGTCGATGTTGTACTTGATGCGGTCGGCCGGCATGTTGGCGGCCTTGGCCTTGTCCACCGCCAGACGCAGGCGCGGGTTGTCCTTGATGTCGGGGCCGCCCTGGCGCGCGGCAACGCTGATCTCACGAATGATGCGGGTCCAGATCTTGCCGCGCTTCTCGTCCTGACGGCCTTTGCGATGCTGGATGTTGGCCCATTTGGAATGTCCGGCCATGTGGCTCTAGCTCCTTTGGCAGCACGGCTCAGATGCCATGCAACCCTCGATTCTACGAGGCCGCCTCCTGCCCCCGACCCCACCGCCTGCTCGCGGGCGTCCATCTTCCCGCGGCCTCGCCAGCGCCAACACGCCCGGAACTTCATCATGCATTCGCAGCCCGGACTAGCCGAACTGCGGGGGTGTGCGGCATGCGGAGCTCCCGGCCCGCTGGGACCTTCCCCCTAGAAACCTCCCCCTAAGGGCGTCCCCCTAAGAGCTGCAGTCTTCCTCACGTTGAAGGGTGAGGGGTGGGTGAAGCCCTGCAGGCCGGCGCCTAACTTTGAGGCGTCCCTGCCCGCCAGGGTCCGCTCTCAGGAGATTTTCATGACCCGTTTGTTCGCTCATTTCCGATGGACTGGCTGCTTAGGTGCAGCGCTGCTGTCCACATCCGTCCAGGCCGCCCCGGTCTGCTATCACAACTACGGCGCCATCGACGCGATGAAGCCGAACAAGCTCTTCCTCTACTACCCGACGGCCAACGACGCCACCTTCCCGGCCTACGCGACCAACGTCTCGCCCGCACGCACCTTCGCCATCGGCTCGCTGCCGGGCGCGCCTGCCGGCACCACCGCCCAGCTGCGCGACCGCATCTTCGACGTGGTGGCCACCGACTACTGCGAGTTCAACGTCCAGGTGCTGCCGCCCACGACGACCAACCCGGACGCACTGGGCGCGCCGCCGGCGCGGCGCAACATGGTCGCCATCGGCGCGGACACCGACCCCTCACTGTTCGGCATCGCCGAGGCGGTGGACACCGGCGACGCCGACGTCATCGACCACGCCCGCGTCTTCGGCGGCTCCTATGGCGTGTTCTGCAGCGCCGAGCTTTCCGGCGCCAACAACACGCTGGACCGCTGGGCCCTGGGCATCGGCGGCACGGCCGCGCACGAGGCCGGGCACAACTACGGCCTCTCGCACAGCGCGGTGGTGCACACCGGGGAGGACGCCTTCATCCACCACATCATGCCCGCCGGGCCTTCCATGCCCTGTACGAATCGCGTCGGCGAACGCCGCCACTTCAGCGACCAGGACTTCGGCATCCTGGCCAACAACGTCGGCCTGACGCTGCAATCTCTGGCCAACTGGGACTTCGTCAACCCCAATTCCGCCACCGCGTCGCGGCTGCGCATGGAGGTGCTCAGCCTCAGCACCACGCTCACGCCGGTGTCCACCTATACCGGCTCGCTGAGTCCCTGGAACCCGCCCAGCGTGGTGGCGTCCGGCACGCGGACCTTCAAGGGCACCAGCTACCACCGCTACTTCGTAACCTGGCAGTCCGCCAAGGGCTGGGCCAGCCCCAACCAGCCCGGCAGCATCGCCGGCCAGGTGCGCGGCGCCGAGCAGTTCCACGTCGGCACGCATTTCGCGGAAGAGAACATCCTCAACACCACGACCCAGGTGGTCATCGCCGACGCGACCCTGCTGGATGCCGGCGGGTCGGCGCTGCCCCTGCACCCACGCGTGCCCACCTTCGACACCGGCACCCTGTCGGCGGACGGCAACTTCATTCTGGGCCTGGCCAACCTCGCAGCGGCCAATCTGGTGCTGCGCAACTGGCGGGGCTTCGTGCTGCCGCGGCCCGCACACATCGACAGCATGTTGTTCGACCCCACGGGTGGCGTGAAGCTGTTCGACAATCAGCAGGAGCCGATCACGCCATGGCGCCAGCTGCAGTTGCCGACGGCCATGGAACTGCCCGCCGGCTCGACCGACAAGCCCGGCGAAGCCCGCTTCGTGCTCGGCAATCTGCTCAAGGACGGGCACAACGTGCGCATCAAGTTCCGTGGCCAGGTCACGGACGCGACGGTCGGCGCACAGGAAGTCAACCCCGACGTGAAGGGCGCGCTGGCGACAGACCCCTTCCCCGGCGCCTCGGTCTTCCTCGAAGGCGACCTGGTTGAGCCCAATGCGCTGCAGTGGGACGCCGACAAGAAGACCTTCGTCACCAAGGACCTGGTCACCCACGTCTTCCTGCAGGTGGCCGGCAAGCGTGCCAAGCCGGTGGACGGCATCCTGATCGGCCTGCTGCGCGGCAAGGTGGTCTGCTCCAACCTGAACACCCGCCAGTCGGTCAGCGTTCAAGCCAATACCGATGGCAGCTTCGATTGCGAAAAGGCCGGTCTCGTCTCCCTGCACGGGGAGCGGGTGCAGGTCTCGCAGGTAGGCCTGGTCAACACGCAGCTGCCGGCCGTGCAGGTCGGCGRCATGGACATCGCCAAGGTCACCTGCACCAACCTGCGCTCGCGCCAGTCCGTGTCGTTCAAGCCCGAAGTCAGCACCAATGCGCTCGACTGCGTGAAGGCCGGCCTCGGCGTCGAGCAGCAGAGCACGCTGCAGATCACGCAAATCGGCACCGTGCGCTGAAGGCGCCGGCCACCCTTTCCTACCCTGTTGTCTGGAGACCCTGATGAAGCAACTCAAATTCACATTGGCCGCACTGAGCCTGGTGGCATCGACGGCAATGGCCGCAGGCGTCACCAATGGCGACTTCACCGGCGGCCTGACGGGCTGGGCTAAGGCCGGCAACGTCGCCGTGGACACCACCAGCCAGTTCGGCGCGCCACCCGCCGGCTTCACCGCCCAGGCCGTGCTCGGCACAGCCGACACCTCCGGCTTCCTGTTCGGCGGCAGCGCGGTGGCCGCAGCCTCGCTGGAATCCTTCGCCGGGCTCGGGGCCGCCTCGCTCAGCGGCATGGGTGCCGTCGTCGGCTCCGGGCTGAGCGCGGACTTCACGGCCGCCGCCGGCGAGCGGCTGATCTTCCAGTGGAAGTTCATGAGCAACGACCCACCGGGCACCCCGGCCGACGACACGGCCTACGTCGTGCTCGACAAGACGACCGTCATCAAGCTGACCAGCGTCAACAGCGCCACCTTCCTGGGCGGCTCGGCATCGCCGCTGTTCGACGAGACGGCCTACCTGACCTTCACCAGCGCGCCGCTGACCGCCGGGGCACACAACGTCAGCCTGGGCGTGTTCGACGGCTTCGACGCGCTCGGCGCCTCGGCGCTGGCCGTCGCCGACGTGCACCTGGCGCCGGTGCCCGAGCCGGCGTCAGGCCTGCTCCTGCTGCTGGGCGGCTCGGTGCTGCTGGGCCTGGCCAAGCGCCGCGCCAGCTGAGCGCCAGCGGGCACATCACAGCCTCCGGACAGCGGCTGCGGTGAGTCGAAGTGGTCAAAGCGGACCGCTAGACTCGCCGCAGCCTACCTGCCCCTGATCCGGAGACCCCCATGCCCGCCGACCCCATCCTGCTGGCCCGCCATGAGCAGACCGAGTGCCTGCTGCTGCCCGCGCTGGCCAACCGCCACGGCCTCATCACCGGCGCCACCGGGACCGGCAAGACCATCAGCCTGCAGAAACTCGCCGAGAGCTTTTCCAAACTGGGCGTGCCGGTCTTCATGGCCGACGTGAAGGGTGACCTGACCGGCATCAGCCAGGCCGGCAACCCGAGCGAGAAGCTGCTTGGCGTGCTCAAGGAACGTGGCCTGGAGGCGCCGGAAAAGCTGGCCTGCCCCACCACGCTGTGGGACGTCTTCGGCGAGCAGGGCCACCCGGTGCGCGCCACCGTGTCGGACATGGGCCCGCTGCTCTTGAGCCGCATGCTGGCGCTCAACGAGACGCAGGCCGGCGTGCTGCAGATGGTGTTCAAGATCGCCGACGACAACGGCCTGCTGCTGCTGGACCTGAAGGACCTGCGCGCCATGCTGCAGCATGTGGGTGACAACGCGAGTCAGTTCACGACGCAGTACGGCAATGTCTCGGCCGCCAGCGTCGGCGCGATCCAGCGCGGCCTGCTGCAGATCGAGGCCCAGGGCGGCGACAAGTTCTTCGGCGAACCGATGTTGAACATCGCCGACTTCATGCAGACGGAATCGGGGTTGGGCGTCATCAATGTGCTGGCCGCCGACAAGCTGATGAACGCGCCGCGGCTGTACGCGACCTTCCTGCTGTGGATGCTCAGCGAGCTGTTCGAGACCCTGCCCGAGGTCGGCGACCTGGAGAGACCCAAGCTAGTGTTCTTCTTCGACGAGGCCCATCTGCTGTTCAAGGATGCGCCCGACGCCCTGGTCGAGCGCATCGAGCTGGTCGTGCGCCTGGTGCGCTCCAAGGGCGTCGGCGTCTATTTCGTGACCCAGAACCCGCTGGACATTCCCGACGCGGTGCTCGGCCAGCTCGGCAACCGCGTGCAGCACGCGCTGCGCGCCTTCACGCCGCGTGACCAGAAAGCCGTCAAGAGCGCCGCCGACACCATGCGCGCCAAGCCGGGTCTGGACATTGCCACCGCCATCATGGAGCTGGCCGTCGGCGAGGCGCTCGTCAGCCTGCTCGACGAGAAAGGCCGGCCGAGCATCACCGAGCGCGTCTTCGTGCTGCCGCCCGGCAGCCAGATCGGCCCGATCACGCCGGCCCAGCGCCAGCAGCTCATCGCCAGCTCGCTGGTCGCCGGCGTCTACGAGAAGCATCTGGACCGCGAATCCGCCTACGAGAAGCTCGCTGGCAAGCCCGCAGCGGCGCAAGGCGGCGGCGGCATCACGGCGGAAGGCGGCCAGGTGTTCAAGGGCGGCCCTGCTGCACCGGCGCCCGCCGACGAAGGCGGCGGCATGCTCGGCGGGCTCAAGGACGTGCTCTTCGGCACCACCGGCCCGCGCGGCGCCCATCACGCCGGCCTGGCCGAGACCGCAGCCAAGTCGGCCGTGCGCAGCATCGGCTCGGCCGTCGGCCGCGAGATCATCCGCGGCGTGCTGGGCAGCATCCTGGGCGGAAGCGGCAGCCGCCGGCGCTGAACGCCGTGCGCCTCGCGCCGCGTCGGCCCCGCTCGTCGCAGACCACTTGCACCAGTGCGCAGGCCACATGATGCTGGCCGCATGACCTCCACCGACCGCAACCACGACTGGACGACGCATGTGGGCGGCACCGCCCTCATCTGCGTCGTCGTCGGCCTGCTGAACTTTCTGCTGCAGGGCGGCAGCTTCGGCATTGCGATGCTGTATTCCTTCACCGTCGGCGCGCAGATCTCGCTCTACATCTCGCTGCTGATGGCCGGCGTGGCCCTGCTGCTGCGCCGCCGAGGCGGCGACTCGCCCCAACTGCGCCACGGCTGGGTTGGCTGGGGCTGGGTGGCCCCCTGCGTGCTGCTGGGCGCGCTGGCCGGCTACGCGGGCGGGCTGTGGCTGGGCGACCTCCTCAGCGGCCGGCACGCCAGCCGGCCCTGGGACATGCCCGGCGGCCGCGCGGCGGTGTCGGTGAGCTTCGTGCTGCTTGTGTCGGTGCTGGGCACCTTTTTCTTCTTCTCGCTGTTCCGGCTGAACGCGTTGCGGCTGGAACAGGCCCAGGCCCAGCGCCAGGCGGCCGAGGCGCGGCTGACGCTGCTGCAGAGCCAGCTCGAACCCCACATGCTGTTCAACACGCTGGCCCATCTGCGCGTGCTGATCAAGCTGCGGCCGGACGAGGCCCAGCGCATGCTGGACCAGCTCATCGCCTATCTGCGCGCCACGCTGCAGGCCAGCCGCGCCACCGAGCACCCGCTGAACGAGGAGTTCGAGCGCCTGTCGGACTACCTCGCGTTGATGCAGCTGCGCATGGGCGAACGGCTGCGCGTGAAGCTGGTTCTGCCGGCCGAACTGGGGGGCCTCCCCATCCCGCCGCTGCTGCTGCAGCCGCTGGTGGAGAACGCGATCAAGCATGGGCTGGAGCCGCATGTGGAGGGCGGCGAGCTGCGCGTGACGGCGGCGCGCGATGACAAGCGCCTCATCCTTGAAGTGGCCGACAGCGGCGCCGGTCTGGCCACGCCCGGCGAGTTGACTGGCGTCGGGACGGGATTCGGCCTCGCGCAGGTGAAGGAGCGCCTCGCGCAGCGCTATGGCGATACCGCCAGCTTCGCGCTGACACCTCAAACCGGCGGCGGCAGCGTCGCCCGCATCGAGATTCCGACATGACCACCGCCCTGATCGCCGAAGACGAGCCCCTGCTCGCCGAGAACCTGCGCGCCGAACTGGCTGCTGCCTGGCCCGATCTCCAGATTGCCGCCCAGGCCGGYAGCGGCACGGCCGCCGTCGAGCTGGCGCTGCAGCACCGCCCCCAGGTCTGCTTCCTCGACATCCGCATGCCTGGCATGACGGGGCTGGAGGCCGCCCAGGCCATCACCGAAGACTGGCCCGACGATGCCGGCGCCCTGCCGCTGTTCGTCTTCGTCACGGCCTATGACCAGTACGCCCTGCAGGCCTTCGAGACCGCGGCGGCCGACTATCTGCTCAAGCCCGTCACGCCCGAACGCCTGGCCCAGTGTGTGGCGCGGCTGCAGGCCCGCCTGGCCGAGCCCGAGCAAGTGGCACAAGGCGACGCGACGCTGGCCTCGCTGCGCCAGTTGCTGACCCAGGTGACGGCGCCGGCACCGAGGTTGCGTCATCTGCAGGCGGCCGTCGGCGACGCCATCGAGCTGGTGCCGCTGGACGACATCGTCTACCTGGAAGCCGCCGACAAATACGTGCGCGCCGTGACCGCCGAGCGCGACTACTGGGTGCGCGTGTCGCTGCGCGAACTGCTGCCGCAGCTGGACGSCGAGCRCTTCTGGCAGGTGCACCGCTCCACCGTCGTCAACATCGACGCCGTGGCGCGCGCCCTGCGCCAGGAAAACGGCACGGTGCTGCTGGAACTGCGCCTGCGCCCCGAAAAGCTGACCGTCAGCCGCGTGCACGCAAATCGTTTCAAAGCCCTGTAGCCGCGCGATAGCGGGGCTTCGATGAAAAC
>NZ_JBFULE010000023.1:0-23553 GCF_056400485.1 Roseateles sp. P5_B10 | reverse complement strand
ACATCGGGGCAGGCTGCGTGCACGTCCGCGCGCAGCCGCGTCAGGATGGGCCGGGCGAACTCGGGCACGCTTGCCAGGTAGGTGTCGATGCGCGGATCGAGGGTGGGCATTTCACTCACTCCTGTTCAAGTGGTGCTCGATGCGCCGGTCCGGGATCAGCCACAGCGCCGCGGCGATGGCGTAGCCCGCCAGCGACAGACCGACGTGCACGAAGGCCAGCGCGATGGACACCAGGTAGATGACTGCCGAGATCTTGCCCTTCCAGTCCTTGCCCAGCGCCTGGGCCAGCACGGTGTTGTTGCCGGGGATGCAGATCAGGGCCCGTTGCAGCAGCATGTAGGCCAAGGCGGCCATGACGAGCACGCCGCCATAGACAGCCACTGGCAGCGGCGCAAAATGGTTTTCGCCCATCCAGCCGGTGGCAAAGGGCAGCAGCGAGAGCCAGAACAGCAGGTGCAGGTTGGGCCAGAGCACCCCGCCGCTGATCTTGTGCACGGCATGCAGCAGATGGTGGTGGTTGTTCCAGTAGATGCCGACGTAGACGAAGCTCAGCACATAGGACAGGAAGACCGGCCACAGCGGCTTGAGGGCCTCCCAGTCGGTACCGTGAGGCACCTTCAGCTCCAGCACCATGATGGTGATGATGATGGCGATGACGCCATCGCTGAAGGCTTCGAGGCGAGTCTTGTTCATGGCAGTTTTCCGTTCAGCATTCGCGGTTCTCGCCAAAAGATTCGGGTATTCCGGGCCGAGCGCTGGGCCGCTCCCGAGCCGGCCCGTCTGGCGATGTGCTTGCGGCTTGATGCCGCAAGCATCGCCGCCCCCTCGGGGGCTGAGGCCGGACACGGCAAGTCCTGTGGACTTGGCGTGCCTGCCGAAGAGCAGCCGCTCTGGCGGCTGCGCGGTCTGCAAGACCGACCAGGCCTGCCGGCGTTCAGCCGGAGCAGGACTGGGCGAGGGGCTGACACATTCTTCCAGTCTAGACTTCCGGCCCCCGCACCTCCCCTCCGGACTGACCCTTGCGACGCCTGCTGCTGCCCCTGTTGTTCGCCGCTTCGTCGAGCTGGGCCCAGCTGCCGTCGCTGACGCTGGAGCAACTGCCGCGCCCCACGATGCCCCCGGGCGAACGCGGTCCGGTGGTGCCGGCGCAGGTCGAGCGCTGGCGCCAGGAGGCCAAGGCGCTGGAATACGGCGACGGCGTCAGGCGCGACGAGGTGGCCGCCGCCAAGCTCTACTGCCGCGCCGCCCGCTATGGCGATGCCGAGGCTCAGTTCAGCCTGGGCTGGATGCTGACGAATGCGCGCGGCATCCAGCGCAACGATGCCGAAGCCGCCCACCTGTTCGCCGCCGCGGCCGAGCAAGGCATGGAGCAGGCGCAGAACATGCTCGAGCGCATGGGCGGCACCCCCCTGGGCGACCCGCCGCCCTGCCTGCGCCCGCCCGAGACCGACCTGCCGGTGGCTGTCGCTGCCCTGCCACCCGCTGCGCGCAATGCCAAGCCGCTGTCGCTGTGGGCGACGCTGCCGCTGCCCCAGAACGCTCCGCCGGCCATCGTCAACTACGTGAAGCTGCTGGCGCCCGAATACCAGCTCGCGCCGGCGCTGGTGCTGGCGGTCATGGCCACCGAGTCCAACTTCGACCCGCTGGCCGAGTCGCCCAAGCGGGCTCAGGGCCTGATGCAGCTGCTGCCCGAGACGGCGACGCGTTTCAATGTCATCCGGCTGCGCGACCCGTCCCAGAACATCCGCGGCGGCATGGCCTATCTGCGCTGGCTGCTGGCCTATTTCGAGGGCGACGTGATGCTGGCCGTGGCGGCCTACAACGCCGGCGAGAGGGCCGTGGACCGCTACCTCGGCGTGCCGCCCTATGCCGAGACGCGGCTGTACGTACGCAAGATCATGGCGGCCACCGGCGGCCAGCGATTGCACCCTTTCGATGCCAAGGTGACCGGCGCCTCGCCCATGCTGCTGCGCGTCAAGGCCGCCATGCAGAGCCTGCAGGCGCGCTGACTTCCGTGAGATCAATCACGGCGCGCTCGTGGCGCGCATCACGGCGGCCACGCGATGCAGGCATCGTGCCTCGTCGAGGCTGAACCAATCTCACGATGGAACCCCTGCACGCCGACACGCTGCTGCGCGTCTTCCAGCTCGTCACGACGATGCTGGCCCTGGCCACGCTTGGCGGCGCCTGGCATCTGAAGGGCGAGCGCGCGCTGTGGTTCTGGGCCGGTGCCTTTGCTGCCGCGGCGCTGACCCAGGCGGCGCGCGTGGCCCTCATCGCCATGGGCGCACCGCGCACCTTCTGGGCGGTGGGCCATCTCGGCAGCCTGCTGTCCGCGCTGATGGTGCTGCTCGGCCTGCGCGTCTACCTCGGCCTGCCGCTGCGCTGCCGCTGGCCGCTGGTGCTCACGGGCCTGTCCTGCATCGGCTCCTTCGCGCTGACGGCCTGGACGGGGCAGTTCTGGCCCTCGATCACGTTGACGATGCTGGCCTCGGCCGTGCTGACCATGCCCGCCGCCCATGCCGCCCTGCAAGCCTGGCGCGCGCAGCGCGGCTTTCCGCTGGGCCTGCTGGCGGCCGACCTGATCATCAGCGCCATCATCGAGGTGGCGCGCGGCCTGGCCGTGTCGCCCCTGATCGCCCAAACGCGGGCCGAACTGGTGCAATACAACTCGATGGGCCTGTTCGCCGTCATCGCCCTGCTCATCGGCCAGGCCCTGGCCATGCTGCTGCTGTTGCAGGACCGTGCGCTGCGCCAGATCGAGCGCCTCATCGAGATCGACGTGCTGACCGGCCTGCTGAACCGGCGTGGCTTTGACGAGCGCCTGCGCCGGCTGCTGCAGCGCGGCGTCGAGCATCCGCCGGTGCTGGCCCTGCTGGACGTGGATCACTTCAAGCGCATCAACGACACGCACGGCCACGCGGTGGGCGACGCCGTGCTCAGTGGCATTGGCGCCCGCCTGCACGACACCTTGCGGCCATTGGATCTGGCGGTGCGCCTGGGCGGCGAGGAATTCGCCGTCATCTGGCTCAAGCCTGAGGCCGGCGGCGAGCTGCGCCTGGGTGAGCGGCTGCGCGAGGCCATCGGCGGCCAGCCCTTCGAGACAGCGGCCGGCCCGCTGACCGTGACGGTCAGCGTCGGCGTGGCCCAGGCCCTCGCGCCCGACGAGGCGCCCGAGGCGCTGTTCAGCCGTGCGGACGCGGCCCTCTACGAGGCCAAGCGCGCAGGGCGGGACCGGGTCGTGCTGGCGCGCTGACCCCGCTTTCGGGGGAGTCTAGGGGGCAGCATCGAGTCTGGCGCCCTGGTTTGAAAAAGTGCTGCTGCACAATCCGCCCCGCCTAGAAAAGCAGGGGGAAGCAGTGGAGCGGGATGGCATCAATTGGCTGGGGATCGGTCTGCGAGCAGCGGCCTTGGTGGTCATCATTTCGCTGCTGACCTGGTGCAGCATGGCGCGGCGCAGCACCCAGGACGTCGCCGGCCTCGGGCCCGAACTGCGCGAGATGATGCTGATGAACGGCATGGCCGACGCCAGCGGCATGATCGACATCGACAAGACGGCCAAACGCGTGGGCGCCGTCGGGCTGAACCGCCTGCTCTACGACAACGCGGGCACTGGCAGCCTGCCGGCGCTGCGCTGGATCGCCAACCATGGGGCCGAGCCCCGTAACGTCGGCGCGCTGGACAAGGGCACGCTGCTGCAGCAGGCCGCCGCCAAGCCGACGCTGGACCGGCTGAAATTCTTCATCGAAGAGCTCAAGCTCGACCCCAGGCAGGAGACGCCCGATCATGTCGGCGTCATGCACCTGGCGGCGCGCAACGGCGCTGATGCCCAGGCGCTGGTGTTCCTGACCAGCCGGGGGCTGAACATCAACTCGCCCGACATCGGCGGGCGCCTGCCCATCCATTACGCGGCGCTCAAATCCATCGGCCCGCTGGTGTCGGCAGGCGCTGACATCAACGCGCTGGACGGCCAGGGGCGCACGGCTCTGCACTGGGCCGTCGAGGAAGGGCGGCATGACGCGGTGGCCGAACTGATTCGCCTGCAGGCCTCGGTCTTCACGCAGGACCGCCAGGGCAACACGCCCCTGCACCTGGCCGCGGTGGGCAATTCCGACGCCATCGTCGATACCCTGCTCGCCGCGGGCGCACCCAAGGCCGCACGCAATGCCGACGGCCTGACGGCGCGTGAATACCTCGAGAAGTCCCGCTACAAGCGCCGCTACAGCAATGGCGGCGACCGGGAGCAAAAGCTGTGACCCCGGCCCGCCTGGCCTGGGCCGCGTTGGCCGTGCTGGCACTGACGGGCATGGCCAGGGCCGAAGGCGCGGGTGTCTATAAATGCCGCAAGCCCGACGGCACCACGGCCTTCAGCGACCGACCCTGCCCTGAAGCCGATTCCACGCAGATCGCGCGCCTGGGTCCCAAGGCGCCAGAAGCCAGCCAGTTCATGAGCCCGCGCTGCCTGCGCCTGCGCGAGCAGTTGAACCAGGCCGGCAGCGATGGTGGCGCCGACGAGTCCACGCGCCAGCAGCTGGACTACCGTTACCAGCGCGACTGCTATGCCGAAGAGCAGGACGCCAATGAGAAGGTCAACCAATTGATGGAGGACGTGCGCAACCGCTCGTTGCAGGAGCGCCGTGCGCTGGCTCAGGCCAAGGCGCGGCAGGAGCGCGAGTTCGCGCAATGCGTCGAACTGCGCAACAGCCTGCGCGCCCGGCGCGCCCGTGAGGCCGAGATGACGGCAGGTGAGCGCGGGGATCTTGAGCGCCTGGCAGCTGCCTTCGAGCAACGCTGCCGCGGGCTGTAAGCCCTACATGCTGCGGCGGTACTGGCCGCCGACCTCGAACAGCGCGCCGGTGATCTGGCCCAGCGAGCACACGCGCACGGCTTCCATCAGCACGTCGAACACATTCCGGTTCTCGATGACGGCCTGCTGAAGGCGGGCCAGCATGGCCGGCGACTCGGCGGCGTGGCGGTCCTGGAACTCGGCCAGGCGCGACAGCTGCGACTGCTTCTCCTCGTCCGTCGAGCGGGCCAGTTCGATGTGCTCCGGCACCGTCTCCCCATTGGGGTTGCGGAAGGTGTTGACGCCGATGATGGGGTACTCGCCGGTGTGCTTGAGCATCTCGTAGTGCATCGACTCTTCCTGGATGCGGCCACGCTGGTAGCCGGTCTCCATGGCGCCGAGCACGCCGCCGCGTTCGCTGATGCGCTCGAACTCGGTCAGCACGGCCTCTTCAACCAGCTCGGTCAGCTCGTCGATGATGAAGGCGCCCTGGCTCGGGTTCTCGTTCTTGGCCAAGCCCCACTCGCGGTTGATGACGAGCTGGATGGCCATCGCGCGGCGCACGCTCTCGTCAGTGGGCGTCGTGATCGCCTCGTCGTAGGCGTTGGTGTGCAGGGAGTTGCAGTTGTCGTAGACGGCGATCAACGCCTGCAGCGTGGTGCGGATGTCGTTGAAGGCGATCTCCTGCGCGTGCAGGCTGCGGCCCGACGTCTGCACGTGGTACTTCAGCTTCTGCGAGCGCTCGTTGGCGCCGTAGCGATCACGCATGGCGATGGCCCAGATGCGGCGCGCGACGCGGCCCAGCACCGTGTACTCCGGGTCCATGCCGTTGCTGAAGAAGAACGACAGGTTGGGCGCGAAGTCGTCGATGTGCATGCCGCGCGCGAGATACGCCTCGACAAACGTGAAGCCGTTGGACAGCGTCAGCGCCAGCTGGCTGATCGGGTTCGCACCCGCTTCAGCAATGTGATACCCCGAGATCGACACCGAGTAGAAATTGCGCACGTTGTGGTGCACGAAGTACTCGGCAATGTCGCCCATGACCTTCAGCGAGAACTCAGTCGAGAAGATGCAGGTGTTCTGGCCCTGGTCTTCCTTCAGGATGTCGGCCTGCACGGTGCCGCGCACATTGGCCAGCACCCAGTCCTTGATCTTGGCGGCCTCGTCGGCCGTCGGCTCGCGGCCGTTGTCGGCCTTGAACTTGGCGAGGTTCTGGTCGATGGCCGTGTTCATGAACATGGCCAGGATGGACGGCGCGGGGCCGTTGATGGTCATGGACACGCTGGTGGTCGGGCTGCACAGGTCGAAACCGTCGTACAGCACCTTCATGTCGTCCAGCGTCGCGATGCTCACGCCGGAGTTGCCGACCTTGCCGTAGATGTCCGGCCGCGGCGCGGGATCGGCGCCGTACAGCGTCACCGAGTCGAAGGCCGTGGACAGGCGCTTGGCGGGCATGCCCTCGGACACCAGCTTGAAGCGGCGGTTGGTGCGGAAGGCGTCGCCCTCGCCGGCGAACATGCGCGTCGGGTCCTCGCCCTCGCGCTTGAAGGCGAACACGCCGGCCGCATACGGGAAGCTGCCGGGCACGTTCTCCAGCATCAGCCACTTCAGCAGCTCGCCGTGGCACTCGTAGCCCGGCAGCACGACCTTGCGGATCTTGGTGCCCGACAGGCTTTGCGTGACCAGCGCGGTGCGGATTTCCTTGTCGCGGATCTTCACGACGTACTCGTCGCCGGCGTAGGCCTTGACCATGTCGGGCCACTGCTGCAGCAGCTGGCGCGCATCGCCATCGAGCCGGGCCTTGCGCTGTTCCGCCAGGTCAGCCAGGGCCGTGCGGGCACCGTTCTTGTCGGGGTTGGCGGCCTCCAGCATGGCGCGGCTGGCTTCCAGCTGCTGGATCTCGCGGGCCAGCGCGGCCTGCTTGCGCGCGCGGCCCTTGTAGGCGCGCACCGTGTCGCTGATGTCGGCCAAGTAGCGCACGCGGGCAGCCGGCACGATGGGGGTCTGGTGGGTGCTGTGGCGGGTGTCGACGCGCGGCAGGCGGCCTTCGCTGAAGGGGATGCCCAGGTCGGCCAGTCGCACCTTGAGCGCCTGGTAGAGCGCGGTCACGCCGTCGTCGTTGAAGCGGCTGGCCATGGTGCCGAACACCGGCATGGTGTCCGGCATGACCGTGAAGGCCTCGCGGTTGCGCTGCACCTGCTTGCTCACATCACGCAGCGCGTCCAGGGAGCCCTTGCGATCGAACTTGTTGATGGCGACGAACTCGGCGAAGTCCAGCATGTCGATCTTCTCGAGCTGGCTGGCGGCGCCGAACTCGGGCGTCATGACGTACATGGGCACGTTCACGAGCGGCACGATGGCCGCGTCGCCCTGGCCGATGCCGCTCGTCTCGACGATGACGAGGTCGAAGCCCGCGACCTTGGCGGCGGCGATGACATCCGGCAGGGCAGGGGAGATCTCGGAGCCGAAATCCCGCGTGGCCAGCGAACGCATGAAGACGCGCGGGCCCTGGCCCCAGGGCGAGATCGCGTTCATGCGGATGCGGTCGCCCAGCAGGGCGCCACCGCTCTTGCGGCGTGACGGGTCGATGGAGATCAGCGCCACGCGCAGCGCGTCGCCCTGGTCGAGGCGCAGGCGGCGGATCAACTCGTCGGTCAGGCTGGACTTGCCGGCGCCACCGGTGCCGGTGATACCGAGCACCGGCGTCTTGATGCTCTTGGCCTGGTCGCGCAGCGCATCGACTATTGAACCGTCGGCCTTGCCGTTCTCCAGCGCCGTCAGCAGCTGGGCCAGCGAGCGCCAGGCCGCCTCCGAATGGCCGGTAATGGCCGCCAGGTCCTGAGGCGCGTAGACGCTGAAGTCCTGGTCGGCCTTCATGACCATCTCGCCGATCATGCCTTGCAGGCCCATGCGCTGGCCGTCCTCCGGGCTGAAGATGCGCACGCCATGTTCGGCCAGCTCGCGGATCTCGGCCGGCACGATGACGCCGCCGCCGCCGCCGAAGACCTGGATGTGCTCGCCGCCGCGTTCCTTCAGCAACTGCACCATGTACTTGAAGTACTCGACGTGGCCGCCCTGGTAGGAGCTGATGGCGATGCCCTGAGCATCCTCCTGCAACGCCGCGGTGACGACTTCGTCCACCGAGCGGTTGTGCCCGAGGTGGATGACCTCGGTGCCCATGCCCTGCAGGATGCGCCGCATGATGTTGATGGCGGCGTCATGCCCGTCAAACAGGCTGGCGGCGGTGACGAAACGGACCTTGTGGGTCGGGCGGTACTCGGCCAGCGCTTTGTAGTCGCTAGAGAGGTCGGTCATGGCTGTCTCCTTGCTCGGGCCGGATTCTAGGTCGCCAATTGACGTTAACGTCAATTGAGCGTCCGGGTATGGTGCTTGGCCATGACGGAGTCCGCACCTGATCTCGACAAATTTGATCGGCAAATCCTCGGCCGCTTGCAGGGCGACCCGCGCCAGCCGGCCGAGCGCATCGCCACCGCCATCGGCCTGTCGGTCACGGCCGTGCAGCGGCGCATCCGCCGGCTGCGCGAGGCCGGCGTCATCCGCGGCGAGCGCCTGGTGCTGGATGCGGCGGCGCTGGGTTACGGCCTGGCGGTGTGGGTGGAGGTGGAGCTGCGCGAGGCCAGCCGCAAGGCCGTCATCGACGGCTTCAAGCGCCGCATGGCCGCCGAGCCGCGCGTGCAGCAATGCTTCTATGTGGCGGGCGACAGCGATTTCCTGCTGCTCATCCGCTGCCGCGACGTGGCCGAGTTCGAGGCGCTGACGCGCGAGCTGTTCTTCGACGACGCCAACATCCGCAAATTCCGTTCGGTCTTTGTGCTGGACGAGTGCAAGGACGACGCCGGGCTGCCGCTGGCGGACTGAAATCGCCGCGAAGCGGCATTCGCGCGCCCTGCAACGCCGCCCAGCGACGGGTCCGTCGCCGGACGATGTCGTCTTTCAAACGAAAGGACGACACGAGATGAGTTTCGAGATCCCCAGCGAGCCGACCGAGTTCGAAGTGCTGGACGCGCGCTTCGAGGACTGCTTCCGCAAGAGCGCCCGGCTGGAGCGCCTGGCCAGCGGCTGCCGCTGGACCGAGGGGCCGGTCTACATCCCCGCGCAGCGCCGCCTGCTCTGGAGCGACATCCCCAACGAGCGCATGCTGAGCTGGTGCGAGGTGACCGGCCACGTCGCCGAGTTCCGCAAGCCCTCGGGCTACACCAACGGCCACACGCTGGACCGGCAAGGGCGCCTCGTCAGCTGTGAGCAGGGCGGCCGACGCGTTGTGCGCACCGAGCACGACGGCTCGCTGACCGTACTGGCCTCGCACTTTGACGCCAAGCGGCTCAACAGCCCCAATGACGTGGTCGTGAAGTCCGACGGCAGCATCTGGTTCACCGACCCGCCCTATGGCATCGTGGATGACTACGAAGGCGTGCGCTCGCCGCAGGAGCAGGCGGGCTGCTATGTCTACCGGCTTCAACCGGACACCGGCGAGCTGCGCGTGGTGGTCGACACGATGACCCACCCCAACGGCCTGGCGTTCTCGCCCGACGAGCGCTGGCTCTACGTCGCCGACACCGGTGTCGAGCGCGGCACGATGCGCCGCTTCGCCGTCGACGCTGACGGCGCCTTGAGCGGCGGTGAGGTCTTCATCAGCTGCGACACCGGTTTCTACGACGGCTTTCGCTGCGACACCGCCGGCCGCATCTGGACCAGTGCTGGCCGCGCCATCCACTGCCATGAGGCGGACGGCACGCTGATCGGCCGCATCCGCATGCCCGAGCGGGTGTCCAACCTCGTCTTCGGCGGCCCCAAGGGCAACCGCCTCTTCATCTGTGCGACGAGCTCGGTCTACTCGGTGYTGCTGGCGGTCAACGGCGTCAAGCCCTGCTGAACGCGGGGGAACCCGGTCCGGCCGGCCGGCGAATGGGGGCATGATCCGCCCCCATCTCAAACTCCCGCCTCCAGCCCGTGACCACCAACGCCTCACCCGCGCCGCTCGGGACCGAACTGACCGCCCGCGGCATCGTCCTGGGCATCCTCATCACCCTGGTCTTCACGGCCGCCAACGTCTATTTCGGCCTCAAGGCCGGCCTGACGTTTGCGACCTCCATCCCGGCCGCCGTCATCTCCATGGCCCTGCTGCGCCGCGCGGCGGGCAACTCCATCGGCGAGACCAATATCGTGCAGACGATTGCCTCGTCGGCCGGCACGCTGTCCTCCATCATCTTCGTGCTGCCCGGCCTGGTCATGATCGGCTGGTGGACGGGCTTCCCGTACTGGATGTCGATGACGCTGTGCGCCCTGGGCGGCGTGCTGGGTGTCATGTATTCCATCCCACTGCGCCGGGCGCTGGTCACCAACTCGCCGCTGCCCTATCCGGAAGGCGTGGCCTGCGCCGAGGTGCTCAAGGTCGGCCATGCCGCCGACAGTGGCGAAGCCAACCGCCAAGGCCTGGCCGCCATCGTGGCCGGCACCGTCGTGTCGGCCGGCTTCAGCATCGTCGTCGCGACCCAGCTCTTCGCGGCCAATCTGGCGCAGTACTTCCGCCTGCCCGGTGGCGAGAAGAGCGGTAGTGGGCCCACAACAGGCTATGACCTGAACTTCAGCTTCGCGCTGCTGGCCGTGGGTCACCTCGTCGGCCTGTGGGTGGGTGTGGCCATCCTTGTCGGCGCCTGCATCGCCTGGCTGGGTGGCGTGCCCATCCTGACGTCCGGTGTCGACGGCGCCGCAGAAGCGGTCGCACTGTTTGCCTGGAGCAAGAAGGTGCGCTTCATCGGTGCCGGCTGCATCGCCGTCGCCGCCATCTGGACGTTGGTCAAGCTGGCCAAGCCGATCGTTGCCGGCCTGCACTCGGCCGCCATGTCGGCTCGCGTGCGCAAGGCCGGCAAGGCCGACACGCTGCCGCGCAACGAGCAGGACATCCCCATCGGCACCGTCGGCCTCATCACGCTGGCCTGCATGCTGCCGATCGGCTTCATGCTGTCCAGCTTCGCCACCAGCGCGGGCCTGGGTGACCAGCTCGGCCTGCTCGTGGTCGGCGGTGTCGTCTATGTCGTGCTGATGAGCTTCTTCGTGGCCGCGGTGTGCGGCTACATGGCCGGCCTGATCGGCTCGTCGAACAGCCCGCTGTCGGGCGTCGGCATCCTCGTCGTCATCGGCGTGTCGCTGCTGCTGGCCCTGGTCGTCAAGCCCATGCTGCCGGCGTCCACCGGCCAGGCGCTGGTCGCCTTTGCGCTGTTCGTCACGGCCGTCGTGTTCGCGGTCGCAACCATCTCCAACGACAACCTGCAGGACCTGAAGACCGGCCAGCTCGTTGACGCCACGCCCTGGCGCCAGCAGGTGGCGCTGATCATCGGTGTCGTGGCCGGCGCCATCGTCATCCCGCCGGTGCTGGACCTGCTGAACCAGGCTTATGGCTTCGCTGGCGCGCCGGGTGTCGACCCCAAGAAGGCCCTCGCTGCGCCCCAGGCCGCGCTGATCTCGGCGCTGGCCAAGGGGGTCATCCAAGGTGACCTGAACTGGAACCTCATCGGCATTGGCGTGCTGATCGGCGTCGCCACCATTGCCGTGGACGAGGTATTGAAGCGTGCGACCGGCGGCAAGGCGCATTGCGCGCCGCTGGCCGTCGGCCTGGGCATCTATCTGCCGATGAACAGCACGCTGATGATCGTCGTCGGCGCCGTGGCCGGCTGGTGGTTCGACCGCCGCGCGTCCTACAAGCGCGATCCAGAAGCCACAAAGCAGCTCGGCGTGCTGCTGGCCTCCGGCCTCATCGTCGGCGAGAGCCTGCTCGGCGTGGTGCTTGCGGCCGTCGTCGTGTTCTCCGGCAACGGCGCGCCGCTGGCCTTGGTGGGCGACAGCTTCGCGACCGCAGGCCAGGTGCTGGGCTTGCTGGCCTTTGCCGGCATCGGCGTGGGCCTGTACCGCTGGCTGCTCAGCAAGCAGCCCTGATCGTCATGCCAGCCGCCCTGCATGGCGCCTGGCCTTCGGCAAGCGTCGGACAGCGCGCAGGCGCTGTCCTCGGTCCGGCCTCAGTCATCCGAACCTGCGAAGCCGAACAGATGCAGCAGGCTCGTGAACAGATTGAAGATGGACACGAACAGGCTGACGGTGGCGAGCACGTAGTTGGTCTCGCCGCCGTTCACGATCTGCTGGGTCTCGAACAGGATCAGGCCAGCCGACAGCAGGGCCACGACGGCCGAGACCGTCAGTGCCAATGCGGGGATCTGGAAGAAGATCGCTGCCAGGCCTGCAAGCACGGCGACGACCATGCCGGCGAACAGAAAGCCGCCCATCCACGACAGGTCACGCTTGGTTGTCGTCGCATAGGCCGACAACGCCAGGAAGACGGCGCCCGTCGCGCCGAGGGCCAACATGATGGTCTGGGCGCCGCCGGGCAGAGACAGCGTGCGCGTCAGCAGCGGGCCGAGCGTCCAACCCATGAAACCGGTGAGCGCGAAGACGAGGCCGACGGCGGCGCCGCGGTTCTTCAGCTTGTGGATGCCGAACAGCAGGCCGAAGTAGGCTACCAGCGTCAGGATGATGCCGGGCGCTGGCAGGTTGAAGGCGACGGCCGCAGCGGCGACGGCGGCGCTGAACAGCAGCGTCATCGACAGCAGGGCATAGGTGTTGCGCAGCACCCGATGGGCGGTGCCGCGGTCGAGGGCGCCGCCGTGGGGCATGGCAATGGCGATGGGGCGGGTTTGCATGGCAGACCTCCGGTTTGAAAGAACACGGGCAGGGTACGTAGGCAAGACACCAAATAAAAGCAGAGAATCGCGAAACGTTTCTTCGTGATTACTTGCTGAATCACCATGAGCCTGAGCTTCAGTTATCGCCACCTCTACTACTTCTGGGCCGTTGCCAAGGAGGGCGGGTTGACGCGGGCCGCGGAGAAGCTGGGGCTGTCGGTGCAGACCGTCTCGACCCAGGTGCGTGAGCTTGAGCAGGCCCTCGGTGCAGCCCTGCTCAAGCCGGCCGGCCGCGGCCTGACGCTGACCGAAGCCGGCATCGCGGCGCTGGAGCAGGCCGAGCAGATCTTCCAGATCGGCGAAACCCTGCCCGAGCGGGTGCGAGATGCCGCCACCGCGCCGACGGTGCGCCTGGCCGTGGGCATCTCCGACGGCTTGCCCAAGCTCGTCGCGCAGCGCCTGCTCGCGCCCATCCTCGATACGCCGCAACTGCGCCTGCTTTGCCACGAGGACGAGTTCGACGACCTGCTCGGCGACCTCGCCCTGCATCGCCTCGACGTCGTGCTGGCGGACCGCCCCGCGCCGTCCAACCCGAATCTGCGCGTCTACAGCCACTCACTCGGCAGCTCGCCGGTGGCCTGGTATGCCCACCCGCGTTGGGCGGCCACGGCGGCGCGCGACTTCCCCGCCTCACTGGCCGACGTGCCGCTGCTGCTGCCCACCTCGCACGCGGCCTTGCGCCCGCGGCTGGACCATTGGCTGACCGACCTTGGCCTGCGCCCGCGGATCACCGGCGAGTTCGAGGACAGCGCGCTGCTGGCCACCTTCGGCAGCGAGGGCCTGGGCGTGTTCCCGGCCGCCACCGCGGTGGACGACGCGCTGACCGGCCGCTATGGGTTGGTGAACGTCGGCGCTGCCGAAGGCGTCGTCGAGCAGTTCTACGCGGTGGGCACGGACAAGAAGATCAGCCACCCGCTGGTGCGCCGGCTGCTGCCGCAGCCTGCCGACGCAGCGGGTTGATCCGGACGCGCTTGCTACAGTTGACGTTTACGTCAATTAACCTGCCCTGCAGGCCCGGCACGAGCGGGCACTGACAGGGCGGACCAGGAGACCCGAATGAACCTGCCCGGCCTCAACTTCCAGCTCGGCGAAGACATCGATGCGCTGCGCGACGCGGTGCGCGCCTTCGCCGACGAAGAGATCGCGCCCCGCGCGGCCGAGATCGACCGCAGCGATCAGTTCCCGATGGACCTGTGGCGCAAGATGGGCGACCTGGGCGTGCTGGGCATCACCGTGCCCGAGGAATACGGCGGCGCCAACATGGGCTATCTGGCCCACATGGTGGCGATGGAAGAGATCAGCCGCGCCAGCGCCTCGGTGGGCCTGTCCTACGGCGCGCACAGCAACCTGTGCGTGAACCAGATCAAGCGCAACGGCAACGCCGCGCAGCGCGCCAAGTACCTGCCCAAGCTGATCAGCGGCGAGCATGTCGGCGCGCTGGCGATGAGCGAACCGGGTGCGGGCTCCGACGTGCTGAGCATGAAGCTCAAGGCCGAGGACAAGGGCGGCGTCTACCTGCTCAACGGCAACAAGATGTGGATCACCAACGGCCCCGACGCCGACACGCTGGTGGTCTACGCCAAGACCGAACCCGAGCTGGGCGCGCGCGGCGTGACGGCCTTCCTCATCGAGAAGGGCATGAAGGGCTTTTCCATCGCGCAGAAGCTCGACAAGCTCGGCATGCGCGGCTCGCACACCGGCGAGCTGGTGTTCCAGGACGTCGAGGTGCCGGCCGAGAACGTGCTGGGTGCCGTGAACGGCGGCGCCAAGGTCCTGATGTCGGGCCTGGACTACGAGCGCGCGGTGCTGACCGGCGGGCCGCTGGGCATCATGYAAAGCGTCATGGACAACGTCGTGCCCTACATCCACGACCGCAAGCAGTTCGGCCAGAGCATCGGCGAGTTCCAGCTGATCCAGGGCAAGGTGGCCGACATGTACACCGTGCTGCAGGCCGCGCGCAGCTTTGCCTACACAGTGGCCAAGAACCTCGACATGCTGGGCGCCGAGCATGTGCGCCAGGTGCGCAAGGACTGCGCCTCCGTCATCCTGTGGACGGCTGAGAAGGCCACCTGGATGGCCGGCGAAGGCGTGCAGATCTTTGGTGGCAACGGCTACATCAACGAATACCCGCTGGGCCGGCTCTGGCGTGACGCGAAGCTTTATGAGATTGGCGCCGGCACCAGTGAAATCCGCCGCATGCTGATTGGCCGCGAGCTGTTTGCGGAGACGATGTAACTCGCCATTGCGACAATGCCAGCATGACGACGACCAACCACGAACTGCAGGATCTGCTCGACAACAACAAGCGCTGGGCCGCTGACACCGAGGCCCGCGAGCCGGGCTTCTTCTCCAGCCTGCTCAAGCAGCAGACGCCGCAATATCTTTGGATAGGCTGCGCCGACAGCCGCGTGCCGGCCAATGAGCTGGTGGACCTGCTGCCGGGCGAGCTGTTCGTGCATCGCAACGTCGCCAACGTCGTCGTGCATTCGGACCTGAATTGCCTGTCCGTCATGCAGTTCGCGGTGGACCAGCTCAAGGTGCGCCACATCATCGTCGTCGGCCACAGCAATTGCGGTGGCGTGCGCGCGGCGCTGTATGACATCCGCACGGGTCTGGCCGACAACTGGATCCGCCACGTGCAGGACGTGCGCAACGACCACCTGGCTTGGTTGGACAGCTTGCCCGAGGCCAGGCGCGTCGACGCACTGTGCGAGCTGAACGTGCTGGAGCAGGCGCGCAATGCCTGCCAGACGACGGTCGTGCAGGACGCCTGGCAGCGTGGCCAGGAGATCGTCGTGCATGGCTGGGTCTATGGCCTGCACAACGGCCTGCTGGAGGATCTGCAGCTCACGGCCACCAAGGCCGAGGACGTGGAGCCGTCCTACCGTCGTGCGCTGGAGCGCGTCAAGGCGCGCTACGCCACAGTGGCCTGAATAGAGTCGGGGCATGTTCCCGACCCAGCTCACGGACTCGCGCGCCTTCGACATCGCCCAGGCTCTGCTGGGCGGTTTCGATCGCCACTACAAGCTCTTCCGCGCCACCTCGGCCGAGGCCAAGGCGCGCTTCGAGCATGGCGACTGGCAGGGCCAGCAGCGTGCCCAGGCCCTGCGCATCGAGTTCTACGACGCCCGCGTTGCCGAGGCCAGCGAGCTGCTGGAGGCGCGCTTCTCGGCRTCCACACTGCCCATGGAAGTCTGGCAGCAGGTCAAGCTGCACTACATCGGCCTGCTGACCAACCACCACCAGCCCGAGCTGGCCGAGACCTTCTTCAACTCGGTGTGCACGCGCATCCTGCACCACGCCTATTTCCACAACGACTTCATCTTCGTGCGCCCGGCCATCTCGACCGAGTACATCGAGAACGACGAGCCCGGAGCGACCCCGACCTACCGCGCCTATTACCCGGCTCCAGACAAGCTGCGCGAGACCCTCCAGCGCGTCATCACCAACTTCCAGTTGAACGGCGAGTTCGCCCACCTCGACGCCGACGTCGACCAGGTGCTGGCCGCCGTCGCGCGGCGCCTCGGCGAGTTCCGCCGGCGCGCCAACTTCCAGCTGCAGGTGCTGTCCAGCCTGTTCTACCGCAACAAGGGCGCCTATGTCGTCGGCAAGATCATCAACGGCTTCACCGAGACGCCGTTTGCGCTGCCCATCCTGCGCGGCGAAGACGATGGCCGCTACTTCATCGACGCGGCGCTGTTCGGCGAAGACGATCTGCTGATCCTGTTCAGCTTCGCCCGCGCTTACTTCCTCGTCGACATGGAGGTGCCGAGTGCGTACGTGCAGTTCCTGCGCTCCATGATGCCGAGGAAACCCCGCTMGGAAATCTATTCGGCGCTGGGCCTGCAGAAGCAGGGCAAGAACCTGTTCTATCGGGACTTCCTCTATCACCTGCGCCATTCGTCGGACAAGTTCCGCATCGCGCCTGGCATCAAGGGCATGGTCATGCTGGTGTTCGACCTGCCGAGCTGGCCCTTCGTCTTCAAGGTCATCAAGGACTTCTACCCACCGCAGAAGGACACCACGCGCGAGCTCATCCAGAGCAAATACCTGCTGGTGAAGAGCCACGATCGCGTGGGCCGCATGGCCGACACGCTGGAGTACACGCGCGTGGCCTTCCCGCGGCATCGCTTCGAGGAGGAGCTCCTCGATGAGTTGAAGCACTTCTGCGGGAGCCTCATTGAAGAGAACGGCGACGACCTCGTCATCCGCCACCTCTACATCGAGCGGCGCATGGTGCCGCTGAACATCTACTTGGCAGAAGCCACGCCCGAACAGGTGGAGCGCGTCGTCATCGAGTATGGCAACGCCATCAAGGACCTGGTGGCCGCCAACATCTTCCCTGGCGACATGCTGTGGAAGAACTTCGGCGTGACCCGCCACGGCAAGGTCGTGTTCTATGACTACGACGAGATCGAATACCTGACCGACTGCAACTTCCGCCGCGTGCCCGAGCCGCGCAATGAGGAGGAAGAAATGTCAGGCGAGGTCTGGTACGGCGTCGCGCCGCGCGACGTCTTTCCCGAGACTTTCGCGCCCTTCCTGCTAGGTAATCCGAAAGTGCGCGAGGCTTTCATGCGGCATCACGCGGACCTGCTGGACGCCGGCTTCTGGCAGGGCCACAAGGAGCGCATCCTGGCAGGGCATGTGCATGATGTGTTTCCCTATGACCAAGCGCGACAGTTCAAGCGGCACAAATCTGTTTCGTGACCGGCACACCCGCCGAGACCAATTGGCGCGGYCCGCACGAGGCCGTGCGAACGTCATGAGCGCAGGGCTTGCCAACACCGCGCCAAACTACTACGCCGCCGCCAGGAGAGTCCTTCCTTTGTAGGACAGCCCTGTCATTTGGCTGCTCCGTTTCCATTGGGGCAGGCCTCCGCGGACAGGATTCGCTCGATACTATCGAGCCCGGCTTGAGAATCATCGCCGTGGTTGATGTGATACCACTTGCCCTTGGCTGCATGGAGTCTTCCGCCGTCTACCTCCAGGCTTTCTCCCTGGCTGACGTAGTCCGCGAAGCGATCGCTGATGGGAGTGCGCCGGAGCAGGAGTAGATAAGTGCTGCCGTCGTTGAAGTGGGTGCCGTAGGTATTCAGGACCCGGAGCGGTTCCCCCTGATCAGAAACTTCGCCTCCCTGGCGTAGAACGTTGACGGCTTTGCCCGGGTCGAACGACGCATTCCCTTTCAGTTTTCTAGTGATGGTGAACGGGGTTTTGGTAATGATGTCGGCCTTGTCCGCCGTCAGGGCGGAAACAGGGATTCCCGCTTTCGCGACGACAACTCCGTCGACACCGCAGACGTCATCGTGCAGATATTGCTCATCCAGGTTTTTGAACGAATTGCGCTTTTCGCTGGACCTGATCGGGTGCGCCACCAGGGCCATCGAGCGCCCGCGCGCTCCATCCGGAAACTTGTCGGCTTCGTGAAGGTTCTGCCTCTTGAAGACGCGAATGCCGAAGTAGTTGGAGGCCCAGGCCAACTCGCTTGCGTCCCAGGCGGCATCCGCAGCCGCGATTCCGCAACTCGCGGCAAGAACCAGTGTTGCAATCAAATTCTTTTTCATGGAACCGCTGAGTAAATAGTCGCTCTTCATTCGCACCCTCTCTGTTCCAGGGATTCCTGGACCATGGCCTTTGCGCGAGTCAGAGTCGTCCCGGGCTCAAACGGCGACCAACCAGGCGCGGAATAGATGGTCCCGTTTGAAATCTCGAGAAAATACGGAGTGCCGGCAAAGATCCTCTTGTTCTTGTCTCTAGCGGAGTGCATTATCATCAGATAATGGCGACCCTTAACATAGGCTGCCTGCGGATTGTCTAGGCGAATGGTTTCCCCCTTGTCTTCGACTGTCCCGCCTTCAACCAGCAGGTCGAAGGATTGCGCCTTCAACGCGGGCTGCTCGCTCCAGCTCTCAACGAGCTTGAAATGCAGCTTAGTAAAAATACCATTCTCGTCTTTTCCGATGAAAGATCTGGAATTTTGAAGCTCAGCTACGCCAAATACGGCATAGCGGCAAGCAAAGCGACGCAACACTTCCTGGGTGGGATCCATTGCCCCTGAGACCGGAGGCGCCTCAGAGCCTGGAAAATATGTAGTTCCAAGAACGCCATCGGGATGCTTGTAGTTTCGCAGGCCATCCAATTTTAGCCTCTGCCTCATTCTTTTGGATGTGGGGAGCAACGATGCTGCTATGTCTTGATCCTTGTCATCAACGGTTAAGTTCTCATCGGCTGCTATAACTGAGGCGGCTGCCATCATCAACAGCACGGCGATTAACGATCTTCTTTGGAACATAGTTAAATCCATCATCTTGGTGATGATGTCGACTGCAGCGCCTTCAGCTGAACAGGGGCACGGTCGACCAGGTGATAAATGTTTAGCGGGTCACAGAGACTTAAGCGGCTACCGCCTGTTCGAGGGCAGTATCAAGCTCTGGTTCTGGTATTTCTTCGGCAATCTTACAGAACCACTTGGCCCCGTTGATCTGCCATTTGCACCCCTCCTCGGGTGGGATCACCAGGAGTGCACGGGTCATAGACAGTCATGCGTCCGGCGTATGGCGCATCAACATGCGTAGGCGCCTTGAGATTTCTTTTTCAGCATCAATTGACCTGCTCCCCCCGCCAGTCATACCAAACTAAACGGGAGCGAGTCAAATTACATCGAGCGCCGCATGGTGCCGCTCAACATCGGACGCGACGCCCGAGCAGTTGGGGCGCGTCGTCGTCGAGTACGGCAACGCGATCACGGACCTGGTGGCTGCCAACATCTTTCCCGGCGACATGCTGTGGAACTTCGGCATCACTCGGGAGGACCGCCGCCACGGCAAGGTCGTGTTCTACGACTACGACGAGATCGAGTGCCTGACCGACTGCAACTTCCGCCGCGTGCCCGCGCCGCGCAACGAGGAGGAAGAGATGTCAGGCGAGGTCTGGTACAGCCCCGCGCCGCGCGACGTTTTTCTCGGCAACCCGCAGGTGCGCGAGTGCTTCATGCGCCATCACGCGGACCTGCTGGGTGCGAGCTTCTGGCAGGGCCGTAAGGAGCGCATCCTGGCGGGGCAGGTGCATGATGTGTTTCCGTACGGCGCGGCGCGGCGCGGCGCGGCGCGGCGCGGCGCGGCACGGCGCTTCGCAGCGGCCTGAGCCGAAGCGGCTCCGTCCGACAGGCGCCGCCCCGCCGCCCATCAACAATGGCGCCGCCGCAACCCGTGGCCTCTGGGGACAACCGCATGATCTTCGACGCCATCCGCGAAAGCCACGACCTGCAACGCGACCTGTGCCGCAAGCTGACCGCGTCACGCGGCGACATGGCCGCGCGCCAGTTGCTGTTCCTGCAGTTGAAGGTCGAGCTGATGGCACACGCGGCGGCCGAAGAGCGCTTCCTCTACGTGCCGCTGCTGATGGAGGACGGAGGCCTTGATGCCTCGCGGCATGCGCTGCATGAGCACCACCAGGTGGACGAGCTGCTCGAAGACCTGTCGGTGCGCAACAAGCAGCAGGATGGCTGGATTGCGACCGCCAAGGAACTCAGCTTCAAGGTGCGCCACCACCTGAAAGAAGAGGAGTCCAAGTTCTTCCACGTCGCCGGCCGCCTGCTGTCAGACACGAAGAAGCAGCAGCTCGCCGGCAAGTACCAGCGCGAGATGGTGCGCATGCGCAAGCAATACGCCGCCGAGTACCAGACCGTGGCCGTGTCTGCGGCGACCGGCCTGGTCAAACCCGCCAAGCCAGCCGCCGACAAGCCGGCGACGCGCGGCAACGCCAGCGCCGGCGCTCAGCTGCGCGGCAAGAGCAAGCCGCGGCGCACGCGCTGAAGCGAGGCGGGCTCGTCAGCACTGACCTGGCGCGGCGCTTCGCCCCACGGTGCTTTGGCCAGCGCGGTCAACGCCGGCAGCGTCGGCGCCTTCACCTGGACGGATTGCTCCGCCACGGGCCGACGGTCCACGACGGGCCTGGGGTGCATGAAGAAGAACATGGAGCGGAATTGGGGGCGCCAGGCGAGGGTGCCAGATAGAACAAACCCCAGCGTCGCTGACGTGTAGGCTAGCCAGCCATGAGCGCAGGCATCAACACCTCAACTGCTGTGGACCGTCGCGCGCTGAATGCGTTGTGCATCCTGCTCCTGCCCATTCTTGCCGCGTGCGCCGCCATGCCAACACCCGCTCCCGAAGCAATCGCCCAACTGGCACCCACCAGCCGGCTGCGCGCCGTCATCAATCTGGGCAATCCCATCCTGGCGAACCGCGACCCCAGCACCGGCGAAGCCTCGGGTGTGTCGGTCGACCTGGCGCGTGAGCTGGCACGGCAGCTGGGCGTCCAGGCTGAGTTGATGGTGGTGAAGTCCGCGGGCGAAGCGGTGGATGCTCTGGCCACCGGCCGCGTGGACGTGGGCTTCTTCGCCATCGATCCCGCGCGGGCCGCGTCCACCGCCTATTCGGCTGCTTACGTGCAGATCGAGGGCGCCTACCTCGTGCGCAACGATTCGCCGCTGCAGGCCAACGAGGACGTGGATCGCGCAGGCACGCGTGTCGCCGTCGGCGCACGCAGCGCCTACGACCTCTACCTGACACGCGAACTCAAGGCGGCGACGATCGAGCGCGCACCGACCTCACCCGAGGTGGTCAGCTTTTTCCTGGCGCACCAGCTCGACGTGGCCGCCGGTGTGAAGCAGCAGTTGGAAGCCGACGCCAAGCGCTTGCCGGGCCTGAGGCTCTTGCCCGGGCGCTTCATGGTCATCAACCAGGCCATGGGCATGGCCAGGGGCAAGGCGGTCGGTGCGCATTTTCTCGCCGCCTTCGTGGAACAGGCCAAGGCCTCAGGCTTCGTCGCGAGGTCGTTGGAACGCCACCGCATCGAGGGCGCCGCCGTCGCGCCGTCTGCGGCGCGCGACTGAGGGGCTGCTCAACCCTGCGTCGGCCTGAACACCCGCACCCGGTGGCCGTCCGGGTCCGCGGTGACTGCCGTGAAGCCGAAGTCCATCGCCGTCGGCACCTGCAGCACCGGCCAGCCCGAGGCCTTCCAGGCGGCGACGGCGGCATTGACTTCGTTGTCCGTGCCGACCGTGATGCCGATCTCGGCGCCGCCGCCGCGCTGGCCGCTGCCCGGTTGCACGTCATGCGCGGCCCAGAGGCCGAGCATGGTCTTGTCATTGAGCATGAACATCGCGAAGTTGGGGCTCTGCTCGACGGGTTCAYGGCCCAGCAGCGAGCGATAGAAGAGCACGCTCTCGGCAGGGCTGTGCACGTAGAGGATGAGGCAGTCGGGTTGCATGGTGGTCTCCGTTGGGTGATGAATGAAGCCATCGTCGGCGCCGGTTATGTCACCGGCTGTCAGCAGGCCCTGGGGGCTATCCCGGCGGTAGTTTTCACATCGCGCGTGTGATCCCTGGCGGGCCGCACTTGCGTCCTTGATGACAGGCCCGGCGTGTTGCCGGGCCCCACCTCTATCGGAGAACCATCATGGCCGCATTGCCCGTCACCATCGCCCTGAAGAGCATCAAATGCAAGATCGAGACCGACGAGGTCGGCTCGGACGAGCCCTATGTGCTCGTCACCGCCGTCGACCTGACCAACCCGATCCTGCCCAACGCCGAAGTCACGCTCTACGGCCCGTGGGGCGACGTCGACGAGGGCGAATCCCGCAGCACCCAGCCGCTGCAGCCGGGCATCAACCCGAGCGACATGCCCTTCATCATCTGGCGCCGCAACGCCTGGGGCCCGTCGGGCCAGGCCAAGGCGATCGCCAACCCGGCCAATGCCGTCATCCTCGTGTCGATGATGGAGCATGACGATGGCAAGCCCGGCACGGCGCGCGAGCTGACCAAGGGCGCCGTCGTCAGCTCGTTGGCGGCCTCTGCCGGCATGACACGGGCTCAGCGCGTGAGCAAGCTGAAGGCCGACATCCACGGCGCGCTCGGCATTCCCACCRGCTTCCCCAACTTCGACGACCGCGTCGGCACGACCCAGGAGTTCGTGCTCAGCACCAACCTGCTCGACGTGGCCGCCGGCCCCAAGAGCAAGACGCTGACCATCGTGGGAGATGGCGGCAAGTACGAGGTCACCCTGGTGGTGACGAAGGGCTGAAACGGGGCCCCTCGTCCACGCCCGCCGCGCTGAACGCGGGCGACGTGACCGGTCCCCCGAGGGGACGACGATGCTTGCGGCATCGAGCCGCAAGCACATCGCCAAGGGCGGGCCGGCTAGGGGGCGGCCCGGCGCTCGGCCCGCAACTCCGCGGCCACTACTTGCTGACTGGCACCTTCACCGCCGGGCAGGCGGTGTTGGCCGGGTCGGGGCACTTGGGCAGCTTGGGCTTGACCTGGGTGCCGGTGTTGCTGCCATCGGTCGCGGTGCCACCACCGCTGCCACCGGCGACGGGCGCGCCGCCGGGCGGGGTGGCAGCCTTGACTGCCGGTGAACTGGTGGCCTTGGCCGACGGGGTGCCGGTGGCCGGTGCCACATCAGCGGCGTGCGCCGCGAGCGCGGCGCCCAGGCAGGCAGTGGCCAGCATCGAGTCGAGAAGTTTCATCGCAGTCCTCCGTCAGAAGTCCAGCAGGGCCAGGCCCGGCGGCGCCGGGTGGGATGTGGACGATAGCAATTGCGACAGCCGGGTGCGCATGACCGCGGCGTCAACACGGTCGGCCAGCGCACCAGCGTAGGCATCCAGCGCGTCGCGCGCGTCGCGGCCGTCTCCGAGCGCGACGAGCGCCCTCAGCCGCAGGCGGTCCGGATGGCCCGGCGGCAGGCCGGCCTCGGCAAGCGCCAGGGCCTCGTGATAGGCGGCGCGAGCCGGCTCGATGCGGCCGGCGCTTTCATGGGCCAGCCCCAGCAGCGCCAGCGTCGGCCAGCGATCGGTGTCCTGCAACCCCAGCCGCGTGCGCTGGGCGGCCTCGGCCTGCGTCAGCATCACGACGGCCTCGGCCGTGCGCCCCTGGCGCAGCGCCGCCTCGCCGAGCAGCGCGCGTGCGCGCTCCGCCGCCGGGTGTCCTGCCTCTTCCAGCGTGGACAGCAG
>NZ_JBFULE010000022.1:0-23591 GCF_056400485.1 Roseateles sp. P5_B10 | reverse complement strand
ATCCTAGGAGGCAGAACTCCGCTTGAAAAGGCAGTTATGGCCCACTACTAGGGATGCCGGGCGCGTGAAAAGTGACGCTTGTGCGGGCCTGTTGTTTGCCGTGCGGAGAACCGCGAAACCCGACTTTCAGTTGCCTTTATGACGGCTCTGATACCAGCGCGCTTGGACCGGCTGGGCACGGCGCCGTCCAGCGGACTTGCGGCTGCGAATCGCCCGCCGGGCGGCAATCCGCCACACACCGTGCAACGGCGTGCCCGGCGCGGACCCATCCGTTGCCTAGGATGCACGGCAGGGTCGTCCGGGCTGCTGCCACGCAAGCCTCGCTGACCCTGCCGCGGCACGGTGCCGCGCGATGCAGACGCTTTTCTTTGATGAAACTTCCCACCGTCGTGGCGACGGACGCTGTCGTCCGGTCCATTGAACTGGCCCAGGTCCAGGCCTCCCGCAGGGTCGCCCTGGGCTCGCAGCCCCTGATCAGCCAGATGCCCCTGCAACAGGCGATTACCGTGACCAGCCTCGGGGGACAGTCCACGCGCGCCGTCTTTGGCGTCGTGGGCGTGGCCCGCTACGAGGCGGTCGGCAAGCTTTAGCGCCCAGCCCGCCCCAGGCTGTCGACAAAGGCCGCGCAGGCCCGGCTGGCATCGGGATGGCTGCGCCAGCTTTGCGCGAATGCGCGCAGGGCCGCGCGCACCTCGCGCGGCATGGTGCCGTCCAGCGGGTCGTCGGCGACGGCGCACAGGTGGCCGGCATAGAGCGAGCGCGCCTCGGCGTCGCAGTCGAGCAGTTCCATCACCGCGCTGGCCAGGGTCTGGAACTGTTCGGGCGACAACTCGGAAGTCCCTCTCGACTCGCCCGCGCGGGGCCAGGCGGCCAGGCACAGGTATTCGATGGGGCCCAGGCTGCGCCGCTGCACGCCAGCCTGATGCGCACCCCAGGCAGCGCGCGAGCCGCTGGGCAGGCGGCCCTGGCAGAGGGACTGGGCCAGGGTCTGGGCCACGGCGGCACGGGCGGCATATTCGCCGCGCAGATTGACTTCGGCCAGCACGCGCAAAAAGGCCGGATAGAGCTGGTCGCCCAGGCCGGTGCAGATGGTCTCCATCAGCGCGATGGCGCCCTCCTGGCGGGGGCCGAGGTCGAGGCAGCCGCCAATGAGCGCCTGGGCCGCTTCGGGCCAGCGCGGCTGGGCCAGCAGTTCAGGCAACGAGGGCGGCGAGCACGCGTTCGGCGTGCTGCTGCACGGACAGTCCGCGCTGGTCGACCGCCACGTCGGCACGCAGCGTGGCGGCGCCGCCGGCACCCAGCCCGTCCATCCAGGCCGGTTCACCGTCACGCGGCGCCGCCGCAGGGGCATTCAGCGGGCGCAGGGACGCGTTGGAAAACAGCGAGGCGGAGGAGGAAAGCGGGGCGCCGATCATGGCTGTGGCGGAGGTGGGTGGCAGTTGAGGGTCAGCTTAGCGAAGCTCATCGGCCAAGGCGACTGCGGCTGCCCCTAATTCGTGGGTCTGGGTATGTTGACGAGCGCTCAGCCCGGCTTGCAGGTTGAAAACACCGCCGGCGAGGTGTTGAACCACGACAGGCGCCACCCCTGGGCAGTCCAGCGCGCCTCGAAGGCGCCTGTGCTCACGCGGTTGTCGGCCACCCTGGACAGCGGTGGCCTGTCCAGTTGCGGCGTGTCGATGGCTTTCAGCATCTTGCCGATGTCGGTGCCGGACTCCGTCGTGACGATGCCGGGGATGCAGGTCGCGGCATTGCGGATGACGGACGCGGGTGCCTTGACGGTGCCGGAGTCCGGGGAGAACTCCAGCTGGGGCAACGACAGCCGTTGCAGCAGCTCGCCGTCACGCCTGGCAATGGCCGCGCGCAGCTGGCGCCAGAACAGCACGAAGGCCGCGTCACGGTCCACGCCGGCCTTGCAGGCCTTGCCTTGGATGGACAGCGCGATGGCCGCCGGCAGCGCGATCGTGCCGCAGCCGGCGGGCTGCAGGGCCAGCGTGTAGCCCTCGTTGCCCACGCGCTTCACGATCGCCTGGTAGCGCTTGTTGCCTTCGACCTCGTCGGTCCAGGCAAATCGCACCGATCCGTCGGGCTGCGCGACGCCGGCGCCCTGCGACTGCACGCTGCATTCATGCGTGCCGGAGGTGGCATACACGCCCGCCCCCAGCAACGCGCCGCTGGCTTCGTAGCTGATGTTGGCGGTGAGGTTGTCGCTGGGGTGGCACACCAACTGCGTGGGCAGCGGGTCTTTGGTGACCTGGGCCTGCGCGTTGAACACGGCAAGCAGCGAGGCGATCAAGGGCAGCAGGGAGCGGGCCATCGGTCCAATGCAAAAGGGATGGCGGGCCAGTATCCCGGCCCGCACCGCCGTGCGTGCAACCCAACCGTGGGATGGACGGCCGCGCTCAAGGCGCCCTGCGCACGCCAATGGCTTCGGACAGCAAGCGTACCTTCTCGTTGACGCCGTCGGGGTTGCCGGGCCCGTTGCCCTGGTTGCCGCCGACCACCTTCACGCGGCCGTCGGCCAGCACGGCCTCGACGATGGCGACGTGGCCCTGCGCCGGGTTGTTGCCGCGCGGGAAGACGATGACGTCGCCCGGCTTCACATGCGCCGCGTCCTTGGGCACGGACGTGCCCCAGTTCAGCCAGCTGCGCGCGGCGGCGCTGTTGGTGCCTGGCACGCCGGCCTGCTTCATCGTCCAGTTGACGAAGGAAGAGCACCACGAGGTCTCGTCGTTCCTGGCCTTCAAGGACGTGGCCTGGTGGTACTCCAGCACGCGCGGGTTGTCGCGCCCGCCGCTGACCTCCTTGGTGCCGATCTCGCCGCGGGCAACATCCAGGATGCGCGCGGCCTTGCCGGTCCCCGAAGCTGAGGCCGGCACCGTGGCGGCCGGGGTCGGCGCGGTGGCCGTGCCGTTGAGCAAGCCCTGACGGTTCAGCGCGCTGTCGACCGCGTCGGTGCGGCGCTTCTGGTCGGCGCGGATGACTGCCTGCACCTGGGCTTCGGTCGCCGTGCCGTGCACCTGCCGGTTGGCGATGTTGACGAAGCCGCTGCCTGCCTGGCCCCCGCCGCTGAGCCGGAAGCGCTGTCCGGTGGAGGCGTCGACATAGCTGTTGACGCGCAGGTTGGTGATATGCGCCGCGTCGATGGGCTGGCCGCGCAGCGTGCCGAGCTGGTTCAGGAAGCGGCCGGCGGCGCTGGGCGACTGGTTGTACAGGTCCAGGTAGGCCGAGGCCAGGCGCGCGTTGTTCGGGTCCAGCCCGGCGCGGCGCGCGGCCGCCTCGTAGGCCGGCAGCTGGCCCTGCAGCGTCGTCAGCTGGCGGCGGTCGGCATCGGCGGGGCTGGAGGCCGCATGCTGGTAGGAGAAAGAGCCGCGGTTGTGCACCGCGTTGCCCGGGTCGGTGTGGCCGCCATAGGCCGCGGTGAAGCCGCCGTCCGGGCGGCGCGTGCCTTCGGCATTGCCGATGACGATGGCGGCCAGCGCGTTCGAGCCCAGCGACGGGTCGGTGAAGCGCTGCAGGTTCAGCGTCGGCTGGTTGCGCGTGCCGTCCGTGCGCGCCAGCGCGGGCTCGGCGATCTGGCGCTGCGTCACATCGCGCTTCCCGGTGGGGTCGGCGTTGAGCGCCCGGGTCATGCCCAGTTCCACGGTGGACTGTGCCGAGCCGCTGGCGATGGCGGCCTTGCCGATGTCGCTGCGGTAGCGGGGGTCCGTCATGTAGACCGGCAGCAGCGTGTCGTGCACCAGACCGACGGAGCCGACGACAGGCAGGCCGTCCACCAGATGGCCCACCGACGGCAGATTCAGCGTGTCGCCGACGTGGATCAGGTCGGCGTTGCGCACCTGCGGGTTCGCGCCCACCAGCGCCTGCAGCGTCAGGCCGTGGTCGGCCGCGATGTGCTGCATCGTGTCACCGCGCTGGACGGTGTAGCGCGTCGCCGGGATCGTCAGGTGGCTGCCCGGGTAGATGACGTCCGGGTTGCGCACCTGTGGGTTGGCGTCCAGCAGCGCCTGCACCGACACGCCGTTGGATTTGGCGATGCGGCTCAGGCTGTCGCCGTGCTGCACCTCGTAGCTGCGGCCGGCGGGCGGCGGCGTGTCGTTCACGGCCGGGGAGGCCGACGTGGTTCGGGTAACGATGCTCATGGGGTGCCCTTGGCGTTGTCCTGATGGGGCGATGAGCGCATCGCGCATCGCGTCGGTCAGCCCATTTCAGACCAGCGCCGCGGACCGGGCAATTGCGGGCGCTGCTGTTTCAGAACGTACGGCCGGGCGCGCTCTAGGGTTGGCCGCAATCCTCAGGCGAACAGGCGCTTCAGCAGGTCCGTCACCACGCTGGGCCGGGCCAGCAGCTCGTCGTTCATCAGCGCCACCAGGCTGCCCAGTTGCAGCAGCAGCACCAGGTGGCCCACCACGGCCTTGATGGACATGGACAGGCTGAACACATTGAGCTGCTGGGCATAGCGGTTGATCAGGCCCAGCACGCCGTCCACCAGGTAGAGCAGCACGAGCGACGGTGCAGCGACCATCAGGGCCAGGCGCAGCATGCGGCCGAACTCCGCCTCGAAGGCCAGCATGCCCGCTGGCAGCAGCTGCCAGCTGCCATGGACGGGCCACAGCGCGAAGCTGTCCAGCAGCAGCGCGGCGAACAGCATGAAGCCACCCGAGGCCATGAAGACCCAGCTTGCCAGGCGCGCCAGGAAGGCACCGGTCAGCGAGGTCTGGTGGCCGGACAACGGGTCCAGCACCTGGGCCTGGGACGAACCCACCTTGGTGTCGATGAGCTGGCCGGCCATCTCGAAGGACCACATCAACCCGGCGAACAGGAAGCCCATCGCCGCTCCCAGCATGGCCTCGCGGCCGTAGAGCATCGCCCACTGCCAGCCGCTCAGCTGCAGCGGCTTGATCTCCTGCACCAGCAGGCCCAGCAGGCCCAGGGCGACGAAGAGCGAGTTGCGGATCAGCGCCGGGATCAGGTCCTGGGTGAACAGCGGCACCAGCAGGAAGGCCACCGCCACCCGCATGGTGGACAGGCCCAGTAGCAGGACGGCATCGGTGGGATGCCCGATCCAGAACTCCAGCATCAGCGGTTGATCTTGACCAGGCCAGGGAACTCGCTGAACACCTTGTCGCCGAGCCGGTAGAGGCTGCCGCCCAGTAGCGAGGCGGTGATGAAGATGGTGACGACGATGGCGAAGAACTTGGCCACGTACTGCACCGTCTGCTCCTGCAGCTGCGTGGCCGCCTGGATGAAGGCRATCAGCAGCCCGACGATGGCCGCCACCAGGATGGGCGGCGCCGACAGCAGCAGCACCAGCCACAGCGCTTGCTGGGTGAGTTGGATGACTTCGCTGTTCATGTCTGGTAGGTCAATACGAGACCATGAGTGAGCTTGACCCAGCCGTCGATCAGCACGAAGAGCAGCAGCTTGAAGGGCAGCGACACCGTGGTGGGCGACAGCATCTGCATGCCCATGGCCATCAGGATGTTGGAGATGACGAGGTCGATGACGAGGAAGGGCAGGAAGATCAGGAAGCCGATCTCGAAGGCCACCGTCAGCTCGCTGACCGTGAAGGCCGGAACGATGACGAGGAAGTCGCGCTCGCTCAAGGCCTGGGCCTGCTCGGGCTTGAGGCTGCGCTGCGCCGTCTTCAGGAAGAAGGCACGCTCCAGCGGCCGGCTGTGCTTGATCAGGAACTCGCGCAGCGGCTCCTTGGCAACGTCGGCCGCGGCCACCATCTGGCTGGTCGACGCCGAGCCGGCCTTGGTGGCCGGCATGGCGCTCAGGCTTTCCTGCATCTCCACGCCCACCGGGTACATGACGTAGATGCTCAGCACCAGGGCCAGGCCGTTCATGACGACATTGGGCGGCACCTGCTGCAGGCCCATGGCATTGCGCAGCAGGCTCAGCACGACGACGAGCTTGGTGAAGGACGTGATCATCACCGCCACGAAGGGCGCCAGCGCCAGCAGGATGACGGTGATGAGGGCCGAGGCCGGGGTGAAGGTGCTGAGATCCATGCTCAGAGGGAATCGATGCGCAGGGCCTGGCCGGTGCCCCAGGGGATGAGGCGGCCGCGGGCCCGCGCCACCTCGGGCCGCGAGGCGTCGATGAGCTGGCAGTGCACGGGCACCGCAGGCAGCGCATCGCTCCAGCCCATCACGACCTCCAGCGGCAGCGGCTGCTCCCAGCGCGCCACCAGCTGCCACGGCGCTTCACCCGTGGGCTCAGCCCGTGCGCGCAGCTGGCGAGAGGCCGGCGCTTCCAGCAACAGCAGTCCGCCCGGCTCCAGCGCGGCCAGTTCCTCGTCGCCCAGCCGCCACTGCGCGAGCACGCATTCGGCCGCGGTTGCGTGCCATTGCAGGCCGGGCACTTCGGGTGCTTCGCCCAGCGCGCGCAACGCCGTCCAGGGCAGCGACAGCTGCGCCTGCACCTCGGCGCCCCGCCAGCTGGCCTGGGCACCGCTCACGCTGATGGCGCCCGACTGCGCCACCCATTGCCAATCCGCGGCAGACACGAGGCCCGCGGCCGCCAGGGCGTCCAGCAATTCGCCCGCCAGATCCAGCACGACGGCGGCCTCTGCGGCGCAGGACACCAGATCGCCCGTCTCGAAATCATCGGCGCTGATGCACAGCCGCGCCTGGCCGCACAGGTAGTGCCAGCTCGACGCCTGCGTCAGTGCTTGGGGAATGAAGCTCATATCAGTTTCCCATCTCGCATTTGGGCCGAGCGCCGGGCCGCCCCAAGCCGGCCCGTCTGGCGATGTGCAAGCGGCTCGATGCCGCTTGCATCGCCGTCCCCCCGGGGGACCGACTGGGCTGGCCCGCGTTCAGCGGCACAAGACCGGGCGAGGGGTGCACGTTCTTCATGCTCGGCGACTCACCATGATGCGGGTCAGCTCGGTGACCGAACGCGCCTTCATCTTGCGCATGCCGCGCGAGCGGTACAGCTCCACGCTCTTCAGCGACAGCTTGATCTCGTCGGCGATGTTCTTGTTCATCAGGCCCTTGACGACGAGGGACAGCACCTGGCGCTCGCGCGGTGACAGCGTCTGAGAGCGGCGCTCGAACTCCTCGCGCGAGCCTTCCACTTCGGTGTCGATGCCGCTGTCCACATCCGTCGGCGCAAAGGCGCGGTCCAGGGCCGCACTCAGCGCCACGTCGTCCAGCGGCTTCTCCAGCAGCGAGACGGCACCGCGCTTTTGCATCGCGGCCACGGCCAGCGGCACGTCGGCATGGCCGCTCATGTAGATGACGGGCAGGTGGATGCCGCGCTCGCGCAGTGCGTCGTGCAGGTCCAGCCCCGACAGCTCGGGCATGCGCACGTCCAGCATCAGGCAGGTGGACTCGGGCCAGGTCGTGCCCACGGCCACGCGGGCCAGTGACTGCAGCGCATCGCGCGGGTCGCCCCAGTCGCGCACCTGGCAGCCGAAGCCTTCGAGCCAGAAACGCAGCGAGTCGCGGAACTCGTGGTTGTCATCCACCACGTAGATTTGCCGAGGGGTCATGTCGTCCTCTCCAGAGTGGGTGGGGTCGCCGCCGCCGTCACCGGCAGAGCGAAGTGAAAGCAGCAGCCGCCGGCGTCGCGGCGCGTGAACCAGAGCCGGCCCTGGTGCATCTCGATCAGCGAGCGGCAGATGGACAGCCCCAGGCCCATGCCGTTGGGCTTGGTGGAGCTGAAGGGCACGAACAGCCGGGCTTCAGTCTGCGGCGTGATGCCGGGGCCGTTGTCGGCCACGCGCAGCTCGGCGCGGGCACCGTCGACGACCAGCTCGATGTCGATCAGCGGCTCGGCTGGCCGGTCCAGGCGCAGCGCGTCCAGCGCATTGCGCAGCAGGTTGATCAGCACCTGCTGCAACATGACGGCGTCGCCTTGCACCGGCACGGGCTGCATCGGCAGACGCAGCACCAGGCGCACGGCCTCGCGCTGCAGGTCCCAGTCGAGCAGGCCCAGGCTTTGGTGCACGAGCTCGACGAGGTCCAGCCTCTCGGTCTTGGGTTGGCGTGACTGCGTGTACTCGCGCACCCGGCCGATGATCTGGCTGGCATACGTGACCTGCTGCACCGCCTTGTCCAGCGCAGCCAGCTCGTCRGTGTCATCCGGATGGCGGCGGGCCAGGCGCAGCTTCAGGCCGCGCAACAGGTTGGCGGTGGCGCCGATGGGCTGGTTCAGCTCATGCGCCAGCACGCTGCCCATCTCGCTGACCGTCAGCGAGCGCGATGTGAACAGCAGGCCCTCGCGGTCGTCGAGCTGGCGCTGCAGGTGATGCAGGCGTTCGCGCTCGTCGTCCAGGCGCAGCAGCACATGGCGAGCATCCAGGGCCACGCGCTGGGCCACGTACTCGCCGCTGACGCCGCAGCGCGTGCGCACGCCCAGCGGCGCCACCAGCGCGCTGGCCAAGCCGTGCAGGGGCTGCGCCCAGTCCTCGGCCAGGCCGCCGATCTCGCCGGGCAGCAGGGCCTGCATGGGCGCGTTGAGCGCGACGAGGAAGTCGCCATCGAGGACGGCCAGGGCCTCGCCCAGCTCGCCCAGGGCGTGCAGCAGATCGGCGTCGACGCGGCGCACTGAGGCACCCTTCGCGCTGCGCGCGGTCCCGCCAAGCGGGAGCTGCGCGCCTTCGGACGGCCGGGCGGCGCTCATGGCGTTTCCCGAGGCCACAGGGCCTGGTTGCACAACAGCCAGGGGATCGAAGGCCGCGCGGCAAGCAGCGCTCGCAGGCTGGCGCTGGCGGGGGCCTGCACCAGCACCTCGGTCCATTGGGCGATGCCGGGCGCGACGTCGTCCAGGCGCAGCTCGCAGCTGACCTGGCCCGGCGCGGGCACCGCACCTCCAGCCAGGTCGCGCAGCGTGCGCGGGCGGCCCTGGGGGCCCAGCGCCAGGCGAACGGTCCACCAACGCTCGGCCGTGGCCGGACGGGCCGCGCGCCAACGCGCCGGCCAGCGCCGCCATTGCCAGGTGGTGGCATCGCGGCTGGCTTGCAGGCTGGCCAGGCCGGCTGGGCTGGCCAGCAGCACCGGCAGGCCCAGACGCCAGGCCTGCAGGGCCGGGCGCAAAGCCGCCGCGGCGGCGGGCGCGAGCGTCGCCTCGCGCAGCCGGGCCAACAGCAGCAGCGCCCACGGCGGCATGGYCTCGAGCTCGATGGCTTCAGGCGTCGGCAGCACCGGCGGCTCCTGTTCGTCCGGCGCATCGCGACCTGCGTCCTCGAACAGCTGCCGCCAGCTGGCGGCATCCTGCGCGCGCCAGCGCAGCTCGGGGCCGTTCTGCAGCGCCAGTGGCGTCATCAGCACCGGCGCCATCGGCAGCACGGTCGCCCCGGCATCGGCAAGCCGTGTGGCGGCCATCGGTGTATCGCCGAGCAACCCGGGCGAAGGCGCCTGCGGCGGCGACGACGCGGCCGGTTTGTCGAGCGATGCCTGCGCCGTGGGCATCACAGCCACCGTCGGTACGTCGGGAGCGGCCAAGGCCTGCGCCACCGAGGCCGTCGCGGGTTGGGGTTCATGGGCGCGCTGGACCTGATGCGCGTGATGCGCATGAGGGGCCTGCAGCAGCGGGCTGGCCTCGCCCGGCAGGTTCAGCGCGCTCAGCGGCTGGGCTGCCTCCGTCGGCTGCGGCTGCAGATGGGGCTGACCGGTTTCCATCCCGCTCCCCCCTTCGCCCTCAGTCAGCGCGGCCTGCATGAGGGCCTGCCACGCCTCCCAGGTCTCGGCCGGTGACAGGGCCTGGATGGCGCCGATACCGCTCATGGTTCCACCTCGTCGGCAGGCCGGCGCCGCTTGTCCGTTCGTGCGCCGTCGCGCAGGCGCGACCTCAGCACATCATGCCCGGCATCGCGCAGTCGCTTGTCCAGGTCGCTCAATTGCTGCCGGGCCTGGGCCTGGGCGACTTGCGGCACGCGCAGCTCCAGGTTCAATGGCGCCAGCGGCTGGGCTTGCTCGACGCGCAGCTGCCAGGCCGGGCCGGCCACCGCGGGCAACTCGACTTGCCAGGCACGCGCCTGCGGATTTGCCGACGGGGCAGCTTCGCCGAGTTGCCGCATCGCTTCGAGACGTTCCGTGGTGGGCGTGGCCGACACGCTGCGGACCTCCGTCATCTCGGGTGCCTGATCGCGTGGGGTTCGCGCCATCGCCGGCGCGATGGGCAGCACGGGCTCGGGCTCGGACGGGTCCTGCTCACGCAGGCGCAGGTAGGCGTTGCGCCAGTCGGGCTCATCGCCGGCGTCGCGGTGGGAGTCTTGAGGTGGCAGGGCCTCCGGCGTCGCCATGGCGGATCGCGCGCGCAGCGGCATCGCGACCAGGGGCAGCAGGATGGGCAGCAGCTTCATGTCAATGCAGCGTCCGGCAGGCGTCTTCGGTTTCCAGCTCGGCCTGCTGCTCGCGGGCTTGGCTGGCCTGGCGGCGCTGGTCCTTCAGCGTCGCGTCCACGGCGTCCTCGCGGGCCTGGGCACGGGCGAGCTCGGCACGGCGTCGTTGCACTTCCGCCTGGGCTTGTCCCAGCGTCTCGCGCTCGTCGAGCAAGGCGTATTCATCGCGCTCCAGCCGCTCGGCCAACGCCTCGCCGTGGGCCTGCACCTGGTGCACCCAGCGCGGCATGTCGGCACTGCCGGCGCCGCCCCAGTGAAACGCCAGCTCGACGATCAGCCTGCGGCCCTGCTCGATGCGGGCCTCGCGGTCCTCGACCGCGGCGACGGCCTGGCGCTCTTCGGCCTGCGCCTGCGCCAGCGCCAGGCGTGCCCGCTGCACGCGCAGCTGGCGCAGGCGCAGCCATTGGCCTGCCTCGATGTCGGAAAGCTGGTTCACGACACGATCTCCCGCAGATGCTGCAGGCAGCCGTCCCAGTCGCTGGGTTCGTGCGTGGCCTGCTGCAGCAGAGCCTTGATCTGCGGCATGCGCTCGATGGCCTGGTCGGCCAGCGGGTCGCTGCCGGCCTGGTATTCGCCCACCCGCAGCAGGAACTCGACCTCCTTGTGCCGCGCCATCAGCGCACGCAGATGGGCGGCGTCGCGCTGCTGCTCGGGCTGGGTCACGCGGGTGAAGACGCGGCTGGCGCTGGCCAGCACGTCGATGGCCGGGTAATGCTGAGCCTGGGCCAGCGCACGCGACAGCACCAGATGGCCGTCGAGGATGGAGCGCACTTCTTCAGCGACCGGGTCGTTGCCGTCCTCGTCTTCGGCCAGCACCGTGTAGAACGCGGTGATGGAGCCGTGGGCGTCGTTGCCGGCGCGCTCGAACAGCCGCGGCAGCTCGGCAAACACCGAGGGCGGATAACCGCGTCGCACGGCCGGCTCGTTGGCTGCCAGGCCGATCTCGCGCAGGCCGCGCGCGAAGCGGGTCACCGAGTCCATCATCAGCACGACGCGTGCGCCCTGGGCGCGAAAGCCTTCGGCAATCGCCGTGGCCGCGTAGGCGGCGCGCACCCGCTCCAGTGCCGGCCGGTCCGAGGTGGAGACGACGACGACCGAGCGGGCCAGGCCCTCGGGGCCGAGGCTGTCCTCCAGGAACTCGCGCACCTCGCGGCCGCGTTCGCCGATCATGCCGATGACGTTGACCTCGGCCCGCGTGCTGCGCGCCAGCATGCCCAGCAGCGTCGATTTGCCGCCGCCGGCCATCGCGAAGATGCCCACGCGCTGGCCTTCGCCAACCGTCAGCAGCGCGTCGATGGCGCGCACGCCGCACACCAGCGGCTCATGCACCGGGCGGCGCTGCAGCGGCGAGGGCGCGTCGCGATACAGCGGCACGCGTGGCAGCAGGTCGAGCGGGGGCCCGCCGTCCAGCGGCTGGCCAAAGGCGTCGATGACACGGCCCAGCAGCCCCGGGCCGCTCGGCAGCTGCGCGGCTTCGTGCAGCACCTCCACGGCTGCACCCACCGGCAGCCCCTGCAGCGAGCCCAGCGGCGCGAGCACGGCCTCGTGGCCCTGGAAGCCGATGACCTCGGCCAGCAGGCCCTCGTCCTGCGGGCGCGAGGGATCGAAGACGCGGCAGCTCTGGCCGACGCGGGCCTGCACGCCGGTGGCGCGCATCAGCGTGCCGCCCGCCTGCACGACACGGCCCAGCGTGGCGACCGTGCGGGTGCGCTGCAGGCTGCGGCGCAGCGTGTCGGTCCCGACCTCGACGTCCAGGCTCAGCGTCATGGCTTGAGCCCCCAGGCGCGGGCCAGCCTTCGCACTTGCGTCGCCACGCCCGCATCGGCGCTGCCGAACTCCGTGACCAGGCGACAGTCGGTTTCGACGAGTTCGGCGTCGGCCACGATCTCGGCCTGCGCCAGGCCGGTCTTGTTCTCGGGGTCGGCAGCCTGCAGCGCGTCGTGCAGGTTGGGCAGCTGGCTGGGGTGCACCTGCAGCCGCCAGGTGCGCGCCGGCAGCAGCTCGCGCGCGGCCTGTGCGGCCAGGCGGGCGAGGCGCTCTTCGGCGGGCACCTGGCCGAGCAGCTTCTGAAAGATGTCCAGCGCCAGGCCGGCCACTTCGCGCTGCAGTCGCAGGCGTTCGTCCTCGTGAGCGCAGGTGAGTCGAGCCAGCGTGTCGGCTCGGTGCGCGCGCGACTCGGCCTCGGCCTGGGCCAGGCCTTGCTTCAATCCCTCGGCGTGCGCGCACTCGCGGGCGGCGTCGATGCGCGACTGCTCCTGCTCCAGCAGGCCGCGCAAGTCATCGAGCAGCTGCTGCGCATCCTGCAAGGCCGGCACCTCGGCGGCACGCAGCACGCGCCGATCCGAGGCGATGCCCAACCTGGCCTGGGGGTCGCGATGCCAGAGCATGAAGTTGTTCATTGAATGACCCTTGCTTGCAAGGCCAGCGTTTCACGCAACACCGCCAGGGCCGTGGCCTGCGGCATCACCCAGGCCGCGACCGGCCCGAGCCGGCGGCTGGCCGCATGGCGCAGCGAGCCATGCGGCAGGCCGGCCAGCAGCACCGCGGCGCCGGCCTCGGTGAAGCGCTGGCTCAAGGCCTCCGGCGTCGTGACGTCGGGCCAGTCGCTGAGGCTGGCCGGCAGGCCCGCGGGCAGGGCCGGCCAGTCCTGCGCACTGCGCAGGGCTCGCCACCAGGGCGCGCCCAGGGCGGTGCGCGCCAGCTCCCGCAGCGGCCCGGCGATCCACAGCCGCAGCGCGGGCGCGGCGAGCACGGAGCCGCAGCGCCGCGCCAGCGCCAGCAGTTCATCGCGCTCCAGCGCCAGCCAGGCTGGGGCTGCGTCGAGCTGGGCCCAGCTCAGCGTGCGGGCCTCCACCGGCGCGTCTTCGAGCAGGCGGCGTGCGACGTGCGCGCGCAGCTGGCGTTCAGTCATGGCCGCCTCCTTCCAGCGCGAGCTGGTTCTGAGCTCGACGGCGGCGCCAACCCAGCCAGCCCGCAGCACCCAGGCTGGCCGAGCCCAGCGTGACGGCCAGCACCAAGGGCACCGTCGCCTGGGTCTCGGGTACCGGCGGGGCGACGGGCGTGGGCTCGGCCGCGAAGGCGACGACCGAGACGCTTTCATACGGCAGGCCTTCGACGCTGTTGACCACCAGGGMGCGCACCTTGGGCAGCAGCGCCTCGACATTGAAACCGGGGCGGTGCTTGATCATCACCGAGGCCGACGAGGGCTGGACCTTGTCGGACAGCGGGTGGCGCTCCGGCACCACCAGCGTCACGCGCGCCTGCAGCACGCCGTCGATGCTGGTCAGCGTGTGCGACAGCTCCTGCGACAGTGCGTGCATCAGCCGGGCTCGCTCCTCGACCGGCGTCGACACGAAGCCCTCGCGCTTGAAGACCTTGCCCAGGCTGTCGTAGTCCTCGCGGGGCAGGCCTTGCGCCTTGAGGATCTGCACGGCGCGGGCGAAGTCGGCCTCGCCGGTGAGCACCTCGAAGCCGTCCTCGCGGGCGTTCTTCTGCGCCGGCACGCCGGCCAGTCGCAGCGCCGAGACCATGTCGTTGGCCTGGCGCTCGTCGAGCTTCGCGTAGAGGGCCTGCTCGCCGCAGGCGGCGAGCAGGCCGGCCAGGGCCAGTGGGAGGAGGCTGCGAGAGACTTTCATTGGTGGTCCAGTTCGCATTCGTGGCGGCCGTGATGTATTGCGGGCCGAGCGCCGGGCCGCTCCCTAGCCGGCCCGCCTTGGGCGATGTGCCTGCCGGTCAATCCGGCAGGCATCGCCGTCCCCGCGGGGGACCGACTGGGCACGCCTGCGTGCAGCAGGGCGGGACTGGGCGAGGGGCTCATACGTTCACGACTGTTGGCGGAACAGTTGCTGCAGTCCTTCGGACGTCCGATTGGCGATGTTCGAAGTCAGCTGGCAATGGAACATGAACTCCTGGCAGCGCACCGTCAGGTTGACGAGTTCGCCCGGCGTCAGTTCCTGGCCCGAAGCCGCCGCCAGGCGGGCGTCGCGCCCCAGCGACGACGCTTCGGCGTTGATGTGGTCCAGCGGCTGGACGAGACGCTGCATGGCCTGGGCGGGCGACTCGGCCGGGCCCAGGCGCTGCACCGCGCTCGCCATGGCGCGCTCGAAGCCCGCCACGTCGGCCGTCGGCGCGACCTGGCCAAGGCTGGACAGCGAAGCCCCCGCGCCGAGCTGGACGTCGGCCACCGGGGGGGCGATGGCGAGGCCGGGTGTCACTGCTTGCGCGCCATCGTTTCGAGGGCGGAACCGACCGTCGAGACGGCGGTGTGCGAGCTGCTGGCCAGGAAGCTCATCTTCAGCGACATGGCGGTCAACTCGGTCACGGCGGAGGGCGTGTCGCCACCGTTGTTCATCGCGTTGGAGGCCGTCTCGATGTCGCCGGCCTGCTTGTCCAGGGCTTTGCCCCAGGCATCGGCCATGGCTTCGAACCAGGAGCCGCCGCCGTTGGTCTTGCCACCCGTGGAACCGTTTACGGGTGCGGCGGCGAGGGTGTTGAGAAGTGCGTTGGACATGGGAGTCTCCTTGTGGGAGGGTTGGGGAAAGTGGGCGAAACAGGGGGTCAGAGGGTCAGCCGCGTTTGCTGGCCATCGCGCTCGACGATGACGGCGCGCTCGGCGATCTGCACGACGCGGTGCCCGCTGGGCAGCAGGGCGCCGCTGAAGTAGCGGCTGCCGTCGGCGGTGATGAAGTAGGGGCTGTCGGCGTTGTCAACGACGGCCACCAGGCGCTTGGCCGGATCGTCGGGCGCCGGAGCGGGCGCGGCGGCCGCGGCCACCGGCGGCCGGTTGTCGATGCGCAGCGTGGGCAGGTGGGCGATGTCGCGCTTGGCCGCGGCGGCGGCGGCCTGTACTCGGGTGGCGTCGCGCTCCTGCGTGCGCAGCACCAGCTCGCCTTCGGGCGACCAGGCCGCCTGCGCGGCGATGCCGTACAGGCGGAAGACCTCGACCGCACTGGCCAGCAGGTCGGGCGCAGTTGCAGCGGTGGCCGCCTGGGCAGGCGGTACGACCTTGGACACGACCTGGCCGGCTTCGCGCAGCGTGCCGCCACGCCAGGCCAACGACGCGCCACCGATGACCATGACCAGGCCCAGCGCCGTCAGCACACCTTCGAGCACGGGGCGGGCGCGCGGCGCGGCAGTGGGTGCGCGCATGCCTTGAGCGCGCTCGCTGGCGGGCAGCTCGGGGCCGTCATGCAGCACGGGCTCGGGCCAGTAGTCCTGGTCGGCCGGGCCATAGGCMACGATTGCATCACCCAGCTGCAGCGGCTGGCCCGGCGCCCAGGCGTGGATGGCGATGCCCGGCATCAGGGCGCGCTCGGCCAGCACGGCATGCCCGGAGACGAGCTGCAGGCTGACGCGGCCGGCACCGGACGGGATCACGCGCAGCTGGAAGTCGATCTCGCTGGCGAGCAGGATGTCGGCGAACTGGGTGTCGGCCTGGTTGGCCGAGTTCAGGCCGCAGACGAGCAGGTCGTGCTGCGCGTCCAGCCGGGCACGCGCGCCGAGCTGGCGGCCGGCCAGCACGCGGAGTTCGAGCATCGAGGCGGGGAGGTGGGACTTCATGGCATCACTCCTGCTGCGCAGCACCTTCGCTGCCGGTCGGCCCGGTGGGCGCGGCCGAGCTGGCCGGGCTGGCCGGATTGGCGAGCGGTTGGCGGGCTCTTTCCATCACGTCGGCCGCGGCCTTGCTGCTGGCCAGGCGTGGCGTGATGAGGAACATGCGCTCGATGCGTTGGCCGCCCTTGCGCTGGGTCTTGAAGAGGTTGCCCAGCAGCGGGATGTCGCCCAGCACCGGCACCTTGTCGACGCCGGCCGTCGAGCTGTCGCGCACCATGCCGCCGATCAGCAGGCTCTCGCCTTCGGAGATCAGGGCCTGGGTGTTGATGCCCGAGCGCTCGACGATGGGCAGGTTGTCCACGCTCTGGCCGGTCAGGCCGCCGTCCTCGATCTGCACCAGCAGCTTGATGCGGGCCGGCTCGTCACCTTCCTTGAACACATGCGGCGTGACACGCAGCCGCGTGCCGGCGGTGACGTTGAAGAGGTCGACGTCCTCGCGGCCGGCGACGCGCACGTAATAGGTCGAGCTGTTGTCGAACACCGCCTCGACGTTGGACAGCGTGACGACCTGCGGGCTGCTGACGACCTTGGCCGCACCGTCGCTCTGCAGGGCCGTGATGCGGGCGACGAAGGGAAAGCGGTCGCCGATGACGGCGGAGATGACGCCGCCCTTGGCGCTGGGGGTCGGGTCCACCTGGCCGTTGAGGCGGTTGTCGCTGGCCGTGCCGTTGCCGAACATCAGGCTGGACAGGCCGTGGTTGTAGCGCCAGTTGATGCCGAGCTCGCGCATGCGGTCGGTGTTGATGTCGATGATGGTGGCCTCGATCTCCAGYGACTGGGGCTCGACGTCCAGCGACTTGATGAGGGCGGCATAACGCTCCAGCCGCTCGGGCAGGTCACGAACGATGACGGCGTTCAGGCGCGGGTCGGCCTCGATGCGCGGCGCGAAGTCGGGCGGCGCCGCCGGCTCGGCGGTGTCCTGACCGGGCTGGCCGTAGCCGACCTGGGTGAGGGCCGCGACGAGGGTGTCGGTGCCGCGCATGCCGGGCGCGGCGTCGTCGACGAGGCCGAGCGTCGTGGTGTTGCCCGCACCGCGCATCGCGCCGCCCCGCGCGCGCTGGCTGCCCTGGGCGCGGGTGGGGTCGGCGGCCGGGATGACGCGGGCCTTGCTGGGCTGGCCGACCAGCGAGCGCAGGATGCTGGCCACGCCGGGCAAGGTGGTCTGCTGGCCGCCGAAGCTCATCGGCACGTCCTGGGCCCAGGCATAGCGCAGGTAGAAGATGCGGTAGTCGGGCAGCGGTTGCTGTTGCTGCGGCGCCCAGGACTTCATGGCCACCGCCGTCGTGCCGGGGCGCACCTGGCGCACCAGCTCGTCGACCTGCTGCACGAAGCGCTTGGCGCCCACGGCGAGCAGGGCGCCGTCGTCGCTGAACTTCAGCGTGTTGCGCGTATCGGGCAGCTGCAGGGCCTGTGCGGCGCGCTGCACCTGCGAGGCGGCAGCGGGCGTGAGCAGATAGCTGCGCGTCTGGGTGTCGCTGGCCGGTGCGATGTAGAGCACGCCGCCGTCGTAATAGCTCAGCAGGTTGTAGGCGCGGCTCAGGTCGCGCAGCAGCTTGGCCGGCGTGCCCTCGAAGCGGCCATTGACCTGGCCCTGCACACCGCTGGCGACGACGGGGATGTCGCTGCCCGAGAACAGGCCCTGCAGGAACTGCTCGATGGGTTGGTCGCGCGCCTCGAGCTTGACGGCGCGCAGCCCTTCGGGCAGCGGCGCCGCTGATAGCGGCAGGGCTTGGGTCAGCAGCAGCGTGGTGGCCGCGACGATCTTGAGGTTTGAGGTCATGCGGCGAGCAGTGCTGCCTGTGGGGAAGGCGCCTGAATTGAAGCGTTGGGACTGGACCCCGGCGGGGGCAGGTGGTGCAGCGGCGTGAGCCGCAGCGTCGGCAGCAGTTCGTGGAAGGACAGCACGGGGGTGTCGAAGCACTCGGTCTCGATGAGCTTGCGCAGGTGCCAGCGCAGGTCGACGGCGCAGACCAGGGCCTGCGGTCGCAGCGCCTCGACCTGGGCCTGCACATCGGCGGCGAGCTGGCGCGCCACGTCGGGTGAGATGGCGAGCTGGGTAGCGCCGCCGCTGACATGCAGGTTCTGGCGCAGCAGCGCCTCCAGCTCGGGCGACAGCATCAGCGCCTGCAGCTCGCCGCTGGGGCAGATGCGGTGGTGGGTCTGGCGACGCAGCGCGATGCGCGTCATCTCCGTCAGGGCCTGCACGTCCTTCTCGCGCTGGCTGGCATCGGCCAGCGCTTCCAGGATGTCGCGCAGGTTGCGGATCGAGACTTCCTCTGACACGAGGCGGCGCAGCACCTCGGTGACCTTCTGAACCGGCAGCGCGCGCAGCACTTCCTTGACCACATCGGCGAGTTCGGCCTGGGCGCGGGTCAGCAGCTCGCTGGTTTCCTGGATGCCGATGAACAGCGAGGCGTTGCGGCGCAGAGCCTGGCGCACCAGCTCGGCCAGGGCCGCGGCGTCACCGGCCTGGCCGCCTTCGGACAGTGGCACCTCATGCGCGAGCAGGCGCCAGCCCTCGCGGCCGAGGCGGCCGTGCAGGGCCACGCGCGGCAGCGGCAGGCCCTGGTCGAGCTGCAGCTCGTCCAGCATCGCCTCGACGGCCCGCGTCACCGCCAGGCCACCGTCACCGAGCATGGACTGYGGCAGCTCCAGCAGCAGCGGCACGGAGGGACGCACGCGAAGCTGCGCCGTCTTGAAAGCGCCGGCCTCGGGCTTGCCGCGCCGCGGGCTGAGCTGGGGCATGCGCCGGGTCAGCCAGTCGCGGCCCTTGGGCATCAGCAGCATGCCAGCCGCGCCGAACACGACGGCCAGCAGGCCGAACACCAGCGGCGGGAATCCCGGCACGGTGGCCAGCAGCAGGCAGATGCCGGCGGCCATCAGGTGCACGCGTGGCTTGGCGCCGAGCTGCTTGCGGATGGCGTCGCCGAGGTGGCGGTCGTTCTCGTCGTCGTTGGTGCGCGTCACCAGGAGGCCCGCGGCCATCGCACCGAGCAGGGCCGGGATCTGCGCCACCATGCCCTCGCCGATGGACAGGATGGAGTAGCGATGCACCGCGTCCCCCATGCTGAGGTCCTGCTGCAGCACGCCGATGGCCAGGCCACCCAGCAGGTTGATGAGGATGATGATGATGCCGGCGATGGCGTCGCCCTTGACGAACTTCATCGCGCCGTCGAGGCTGCCATGCAGCTTGCTCTCCAGCTCCAGCGTGCGGCGGCGGCGCTTGGCTTCGTCCTTGTCGATGAGGCCGGAGCGCAGATCGGAATCGATGGACAGCTGCTTGCCCGGCATGGCGTCCAGCGAGAAGCGCGCCGCCACCTCGGCCACGCGCTCAGCGCCCTTGGCGATGACGATGAACTGCACCACCGTGATGATGAGGAAGACCACCAGGCCCACCACCAGGTTGCCGCCCGCCACCAGCTTGCCGAAGGTGGCGATGATGTGGCCGCCGTCGGCATGCAGCAGGATCAGCCGCGTGGTGGCGATGGACAGGGCCAGCCGGAACAGCGTGGTCATCAGCAGCACGCTGGGGAAGACCGAGAACTCCAGCGGACCGGCCACGTAGACGGCGATCAGGATCAGCACCAGCCCCGAGGCTATGTTGACGGCCACCAGCAGGTCGATCAGCCACAGCGGCAGCGGCAGCACCATCAGGGCGACGATGGCGACGATGCCGGCGACCAGGAAGAGGTCGCTGAAGCGGGCGATCAGGCCCTCGCGCGGCTGGTCGGCCGCGGCGAAGTAGCCGGACAGGCCGTCGGGCCGCTTCACGGCACTCATGCCTGAACTCCGAAGCGACGGCGCAACTCGGTGTAGACGGCCATCACATTGCGCACATAGGCCTGGGTCTCGGCAAAGGGCGGCACGCGCCGGCCGTGGCGCTCGACGGCGCCCTCACCGGCGTTGTAGGCGGCCAGCACCAGGCGCAGGTCGTTGCCGAAGCGGGCCTGCAGCTGCTTCAGGTACCTGGCCGAGGCTTCGAGGTTGGTCTGGGGGCTCAGCAGCGCGCGCTCCGCCTCGGCCACACCCAGGCCACGGCCGGTGGCGGGCATGACCTGCATCAACCCACGCGCACCGGCCGCCGAGATGGCCTGGCTCTGGTGGCGCGACTCGATGTGGGCCAGGGCATGCAGCAGCAGGGGGTCGATGTCGTGGCGCTGGGCCACTTCGGCCATCAGCGGCGCCAGGGCGCGGATGCGTGCCTGCGCGGCGGCGTCACGGATCGGTGCCGGGCGGATCACGGCGGGGGCCGGCGGCAGCGCCACGGGAGCAAGGGGYGGCACCTCGGCAGCCGGCACTTCGGGCTCGGGCACTTCGACCGGCGCCGAGCGGCTCCTGACTAGGGTGGCCAGGCACAGCCTTTCGGTCAGCGCGAAGCCGCTGGCGCCTGCGGCCGGTGCGGCATCCAGCAACGCCTCGGCGGAAGGGGAGGGGCAGTTCGGCGCGGCGGCGAATGCCCCCATCAGCGGGGCCGCACCTAACGCACCGGTCGCCATGACCTGGCAGATCCGTTGGAGTCCGAACACTTGTCTTCCCTGCTTTTTGGACCGGGCGGACTATGGGGGCAAGCCTTGCCGGCTTGTTGACCATTGCAAGCAGAAGTAACTGACTGACCCGTAGACATTGCTCCTTTGTATGCAAGAGGCTGCCCCCCACGTTTACGCGTGGAAACAACTGCTGCACCGTCGCAATCTGAGACCGGGCATCGTTCGGTCGCGCCGTGCCAACCACCCTGTGCGAAGCGGGGTGAAAGGCCCCCTAGAAGTAGGTCTGGTCACGGTGCTGAAAACAAGTTTTCACAAACCCCGTTTGCACCCCCTAGAAATAGGTGTTAGGGACCCATGGCCGACGACAGCGGCGACAAGACCGAACAACCCACCGCCAAGCGCCTGCTGGATGCCCGCAAGAAGGGCGATATCGCCAAGGGCAAGGAGCTGACGAGCACGGCGACGCTGCTCGTCTGGCTGGTGATGGGCGCGTTATGCATGCGCATGGCCTGCGAGCGGATTGCAGCCCTGTGCGAGGCCTTGTTCGCGCGCGTGTCGGCCGGCTGGCGCGAGGAAGGCTTCGGCCATGTCGCCGCCCTGCTGGGCTGGCAGAGCGTCGAACTGTCGCTGTTGCTGGTGGCCCTGCTCGTCATCCCCGTGGCGGTCCTGGGCACGCTGATCGAGTTCCTGCAGGCCGGGCCGGTGCTGGCCTTCGAGAAGGTGGCGCCCAAGCTCGAACACCTGAACCCGGCCGAAGGGTTGAAGCGCATGTTCTCGATGGACAACCTCGTGGAGCTGATCAAGGGCATCCTGAAGACGGCGCTGCTGCTGGGCATAGGCTGGGCGGTGGCGCGGCTGCTGCTGCCCGACGCGATGCGGCTGGCCTCGGGCACCGACAGACCGCCCCAGCATCTCGGCGGCCTGGTCTGGGAGGGCACGGTCAAGACCCTGGCCTGGACGGTGGGCGTGTTTGCCGGCGTGGCCTTCCTCGACACGATGTGGACCCGGCACCGCTTCACCAAGAAGCTGCGCATGAGCATGCGCGACATCAAGCAGGAGATGAAGGAGAGCGAAGGCGACCCGCATCTCAAGCAGCAGCGCAAGCAGGCCCATGCCGAATGGAGCCAGCGCAACCAGCAGGCGGCGGCGCGCGGCGCCAATGCCCTGGTCGTCAACCCGACGCATGTGGCCATCGCCATCGACTTCGAGCCCGGCCGCTGCCCCGTGCCCACCGTCAGCGCCAAGGGCGAGGATCACGTCGCCCGCGCCATGCGCGAGGCTGCCGAGGACGCCGGCGTGCCCATCGTGCGCAACGTGCCGCTGGCGCGCGAGCTGCTGGCGCGCTGCGAGGAGGGCGAAGTCATCCCGCCCGACCTGTTCGACGTGCTGGCCGAGGTCATCGTCTGGGCCGAGGGCGTGCGCGAGCAGCTCAAGTGGGAGGCCGCCCGCGCCGACCCGCATCGGCGCGACGAGGTGCCCGCCGAGCCGCCGCGCGCGCGACCCGCGCCCGGCGAAGACCTGACGCGCCACCCCGACGTGGACTCGCGCGTCGTTTCCGCCCAAGACGATTGATGCCATGCAGAACCTGATGCTCAACCTCGCCAGCACCGTGGCCGCCCTGGCCTTCGTGCTGCTGCTGGCCTGGGTGCTGATCCGCGGCTGGCGGCGCCTGCAGGGCTTCAGTGGCCGCAGCCCGGCGGATGACGGTGAGGCCCTGCGCTTCGTGCGCGCCCTGCCCGTTGGTGCGCGTGAGCGTGTGGTGCTGCTCGACCATGCCGGCGAGCGCTGGATGCTGGGCGTCACGGCGGGCGGCATCAATCTGCTGGCGCGCTGGCCGCAAGCCGACGCCAAGCTGGATCGCGAAGCATGACGGCCTTCTCCCATCGCTGCGACAAGCTGTTGCTGCGCGAGTTCGTCGCGAGCGATGCGGCCGACATCCAGGGCCTGCATGCCGACCCGCGGGTGCGCGAGCTGCTGCCCGATGAACAGCCCCTGCACGAGGCACGTTGGGCCGCGGAATTCGCGGCCTGCCTGGCAGGCTTCTATCGCCGCCATCCTGGCCTGGGCATCTGGCGTTGCGCCGTGCCGCTGAGCGCTGCCAACGAACAGTTCGCCGGCTGGTTCAGCCTCATGCCCATGCAGGCAAGCCCTGACACCGTGCAGCTGGGTATCCGGCCTGGCGACGCTGAACTCGGCAGCCGTCTCAGGCCCGAACACTGGGGCAGTGGCCTGAGCCTCAGCGGCGGCGAGGTGCTGCTGCGCCATGCCTTCGAGACGCTGGCACTGCACACGGTCTGGGGCATCTGCCACCCTGAAAACCGCGGTGCCCGCGTCTGCCTGGAGGCATTGGGCTTCACGCCTCGCAGCCGCGCGCTCTACGAAGGCCAGCCTTCCGATTACCACGCCCTGGACGCAACGACCTGGTCGGCCGTCCAGACCCTCAGCCGCCGCGAACGCCTGCGCCAGACCCGGCGCGCCCTTGCGCGTTCCCACCGGCCTACAGCCCTCGCACTGCCATGACCACTTCCGCTTCACCCAACCCCTGGCAATCCGCCCTCGGCCATCGTCTGGCCCAGGCCCTGGAGCAGTCCCGGTTTGCGCACGCGCCGCAGGCCGATGCGGCTTCCGAGCTCGGCGCCACGCGCTGGCGCCTGCCCTCCCGCGTCGCCGAGCCCACGGGCGCAGCTGCGGCGCTCAGCGAAATGCTCGGCACCGGTGCCCAGGCTGGCCTGGTGACGCACTGCCTGCAGCACTACCGCAACCAGCTCGCACCGGGCCGCGCCGAGGACGACCTGGGCGTGGCCCTGGCCGCCTATCTGGGCGCATGCCGACAGGCCTTCGATCACGAGGCACTGAGCCCGCAGCGCTGGCAAGCCATCACCCAATGGGTCAAGGCCTGGGTCATCGATGAATTGCCGTGGGACGACGCACCGCTGCTGCAGCGGCAGGACGCCTTCGAGCGTCTGGCCGTGCTGACCGTGGCGTTAGGCGAATGGACGGTACAGGCCAGCCGCCAGGGCAGCGCGCATCAGGCGTCGGCCACCTGGATGGCCCGCAACAGCTTGGCGCGACAGCTCGGCCTGGACCTGCCCGCGCTGTGCGCCGTGCTGCGCAACCTGGACAGTGGGCCTGCCAAC
>NZ_JBFULE010000021.1:0-23967 GCF_056400485.1 Roseateles sp. P5_B10 | reverse complement strand
GGTGCGCAGGAACCCGGCGCCGTTCTGGGCCATGGAATCGCTGCTGCGCGAGTACCCGATCACAAGCGCCGAGGGCCTGGCGCTGATGCGCCTGGCCGAGGCGCTACTGCGTGTACCCGACGCGCCCACGGCCATCGCGCTGACGGCCGACCAGCTCGGCCGCGCGGACTTCGACGGTGCCAGCGAAGGCAGCCCGCACAAGATGCTGGCCGCGCTGTMGGCCTCGGCCATCTCGATGTCCAAGCGCTTCCTGCCGGGTGCCGACGATGACGGCGGCCTGTTCAAGCGCCTGGGTGCGCAGACCGTGGTGGCGGCCACCGTGCGCGCCATCCAGCTGCTGGGCCGGCAGTTCGTGCTGGGCCGCAACATCAACGAGGCGATGAGCGAGGCCAACTCGGCGCGCAAGCAGCAAAAGCAGCTGCGCTTCAGCTACGACATGCTCGGCGAAGGCGCGCGCACGGAAGCGGATGCATTGCGCTATCAGGCTGCCTACGTCGGCGCCATCAAGGCCATCGCCAGCGGCAAGCGCGCGGACTCACCGGAGGCCTCCGACGGCATCTCCATCAAGCTCAGTGCCCTCTTCAGCCGCTACGAGGTGCTGCAGCGCGAGCGCGTCTTCGCCGAGCTGCTGCCGCGTGTGTGGCAGCTCATCGAGCTGGCCGCCGAGGCCAACATCAACCTGACCATCGACGCCGAGGAGGTCGACCGCCTGGAGCTGTCGCTGGACGTGCTGGACACGCTGGCCGCACGCATCGCCCTGGTCTACCCGCAATGGCGCGGCTTCGGCCTGGCCGTGCAGGCCTACCAGACGCGGGCGCTCGCCGTCGTCGACGAGGTCGCGGCCACCGCCCGCAAGCACGGCCTGCGCTTCATGGTGCGCCTCGTCAAGGGCGCCTACTGGGACGGCGAGATCAAGCGTGCCCAGGAGCTGGGCCTGAACGCCTACCCGGTGTTCACGCACAAGCAGCACACCGACGTTTCCTATCTGGCCTGCGCCCGCGCGCTGATCCAGCATGCCGACGTCATCTACCCGCAGTTCGCCAGCCACAACGCCGGCACCATCGCGGCCATCGTGCAGATGGCCCGCGCCACCGGCGCGCCGTTCGAGATGCAGCGCCTGCACGGCATGGGCGAGGGCGTCTACCGCGAGGTGCTGAAGGACGGCAGCATCCCCTGCCGCGTCTATGCGCCGGTCGGCGAGCATCGCGACCTGCTGGCTTACCTCGTGCGCCGCCTGCTGGAAAACGGCGCCAACTCGTCCTTCGTGCACCAGTTGGCCGACCCCAGCGTGCAGGTGCCCGAGCTGCTCGGCTCGCCGCTGGCCGAGGTGCGTGCGACGAGCGCGCTGCCGTTGCCGCCGGCCCTCTACCTGGACAGCGAAGGCCGCGGCCGCGCCAACTCCACCGGCGCCGACCTGACCGCGCCGGCCCAGCGCGTGGCCCTGCAGGTCGCGCTGGAGACGACGCCTGTGCGTGCCGTCCCCGAGGCTTCCGCAGCCGAAGTCGATTCCGCAATGAACCGCCTGCACGCCGGCTTCCCCGCCTGGAACGCCACGCCCGTCGCCCAGCGCGCCACCATCCTGCGCCGCGCCGCCGATGACCTCGACGCCCGCCTGGCCGAGTTCTGCGCCCTGCTCGTCAAGGAAGCCTTCAAGACCCAGGCCGACTGCGTCGCCGAGGTGCGCGAGGCCGTGGACTTCCTGCGCTACTACGCCGACCAGGCCGAGAGCGATGCCGCGCTGATGCAAGGCCGCGGCGTCTTCGTCTGCATCAGCCCGTGGAACTTCCCGCTTGCCATCTTTGCCGGCCAGGTCGTCGCCGCGTTGGTTGCCGGCAATGCGGTGGCCGCCAAGCCGGCCGAGCAGACGCCTTATGTCGCGCTGAAGATGGTCGAGCTGCTGCACGCCGCCGGCGTGCCGGCCGATGCGCTGGTGCTGCTGCATGGCCCCGGCGAGACCGTCGGCGCCGGCCTGGTCGCCCATGCGCACACGGCCGGCGTCTGCTTCACCGGCTCCACCGTCGTCGCGCAGATCATCAACAAGGCGCTCGCCGCCAAGCCCAACTCGCCGATCCCGCTGATCGCCGAGACCGRCGGTCTCAATGCCATGGTCGTCGACTCGACGGCACTGCCCGAACAGGTCATCGACGCCGTCGTGCAATCGGCCTTCCGCTCCGCCGGCCAGCGCTGCTCGGCACTGCGCCTGCTGTGCGTGCAGTCCAGCATTGCCGAGGGGGTCATCGAGATGCTCAAGGGTGCGTTGTCGCAGCTGCATGTCGGCCAGCCTGCGCACCTGGCCACCGACGTCGGTCCCGTCATCGACGACGAGGCCCATGCCAACATCAGCAAGCATGTCGAGCGCCTCAAGCGCGACGCCAAGCTGCTGGCCGAGGCGCCGGTGGCCGAGGCCATGCCGCGCCAGATCCGCCCCGTCGCCTTCGAGCTGCCGCGCGTGTCGCACCTCGGCGAAGAGATCTTCGGCCCGGTGCTGCACGTCGTGCGCTTCGAGGACTCGGTCGACGACGTCATCAAGGAGATCAACGCGCTGGGCTACGGCCTGACGCTGGGCATCCAGACGCGCATCGACAGCCGCGCCCAGCGCCTGGCCGACGAGGCGCGCATCGGCAACGTCTATGTCAACCGCAACATCATCGGCGCGGTGGTGGGCGTGCAGCCTTTTGGCGGCGAAGGCCTGTCCGGCACCGGCCCCAAGGCCGGCGGCCCCGACTATCTGCGCCGCTTCTGCGCCGAGCCGCAGCTCGACGCGCCGCTGCCGACCCTCGCGATGGACGGCCGCAGCGAGGCCTTGGCCGTGGCCGCCGACGCCGGTTGGCGCGACACGCCGCTGCTTGAGYGCATCGCCACGCTGCGTCGCGCTGCCGACACGTTGGACGCGCCGACCGCTCTCGCCTTGCGTGGCCTGTTCGTCGCGGCGCAGGCGCAGTTCGCCGACCTCGTGCTGCCCGGCCCGACCGGCGAGAGCAACACGCTGCGCCACCACGCCCGGGGCGTCTTCGCCGTGCTCGGCCGTGACGAAGCGGGCCTGGCCGCGGTCGTCAGCGCCCTGCTGGCCGGCAACAGCGCCATCTGGCTGGGCGGCGACGAACGCGCCCGCCAGGCCCTTCTGCGCGCCGGCCTGCCGGTCAACGCGCTGACGCTACTGCCCGACGCGACGCTGCCGGGGCTGCTCGCCGCGCCGCAGCTCGCTGGCGTCGCGCTGGCATCGTCCGACTCCGCGGCCGCCCATGTGCTCGCGCAAGCCCTGGCCACGCGGGCTGGGGCCATCTTGCCGCTGGTCACTGGCGCCGGCCATGTGCGCCAGCTCTACCGCTTCGCGGCCGAGCAGACGCTGACGGTCAACACGGCGGCAGCTGGGGGCAATGCGGCCCTGCTGGCAGGGGTGCGCTGAGGGCGCTTGACGCAGCGGCCTGCGGCATCAATGCGGCGTCATTGTGGGATTGGGGCTCGCAGGCAGGTCGCCGGCGCGGTGGGGTGGTCCAGCTCGAAGACCAGGCGCTTGTCGAGCTTTGCGGCCTGCACCGCCTTGCCGAAGAACTGCTGGAAGAGCTGCTCGAACGACCCGTCCTTTTGCGCGCGCCGAAGGCCCTGCTCGATGTGCTCGGCCAGCTCGGTGTTCTGCCGGGCGACAAAGAAATAGCTGCACATCGGGTAGTGCAGCGCCAGGTGCGATTCAACGGCCAGGCCCAGGTGGCCGTAGTTGCTCAACTCGCCGTAGATCTCGCCGACGCCGCGCGGCAGGTAGCGAAAGCGCTGCGCCGCCAGCATCGTGAACAGGTTCTCGTAGCGCGCGGCGGCGACGACCGGCAGGCCGTTGCTCTGCAGGACGCCCGTGTCGACCCATTCCCTGACCAGCCCGGCTGGCAGCGCCTTGAGCTGCTCCAGCGAACGGATGCTCTCGAACTGGCCTCGGTCGTCCTCGCCGATCAGGAAGATGCGCCAGCCGAGGATGCCCTTGTCGACCGGGATCCGCACGGGCAGATAGTCGCGCTCGAGCTGGACCGTGGTTGGTGCCCAGACGACGTCGATATCCTGCCCCGCGGCCATGCTTACGAAGGCTCGCACGGCCACGCTCGGCTTCGCGGAGGGCTGCACGGCGAAGTGGCCATCCGCCTTGCCCAAGGCCAGCTTGAGCAGGCTGGCGTAGTAGTCGCCGCGCTTGTCTCCGGCGGCACCGGACGAAGGGTAGGTCACGACCTGCGGCGCGCCAGGCGAAGGTTCGGCCGACGCGCCGAACCCGCCAAACCCTAGCAGTGCCACGCTGGCCAGGGCTAACGCCCGGCTTGCGATGTGGATCACCGACTGCCTGCAATCACGCATTTTTCAGAGAGCCAATTAGGAATCGCGGTGAGCAGCATGGTGGCCGGCGGGCCATGACGGGAGGCGAGCTTGCCATGCGCGCGACCGTACGCCACCATCTCCCCACACGCCAGCCGTTCGGCGTGCAAGGGAGAAAAAGAATGTTCCCATGGTTTTGGCTCTGGGCGCCGCAGTTGCGCCTGCCCTTCAGCGGCGACGTGGCGCAGGACATCGAGCCGCGCCTGGACTGGTTCTTTGCCGGCATCAAACCCCAGGCGGGCAACGCGCGCATCGAGGCGCGGGCCTTCGACGTGGCGAGCTACGGCGACCAGCTGGGCGTGATCACCCAGCTGTTGATCGAGATGGCCGAGCGGCAGCCGGCCGAGGCCCAGGCCGCGTCCGCGCCACTGCAGGAGCTGCGCCGCATCCACGGCGAGATCGAGGCGATCAAGGCGCAGGAGTGTGATCGCGAGCTGGCCGAGCTGCAGGCGCGCATCCGCCTCCTCGAAAGCCGTCGTCGGCCTGCGGGCTGAGCCCGCGCGCCCAGGCCAGGCCTGGGCGCGCGGCGCGATGAACCTTTTTGTGGATCCTCCGACTACAGGTTGCAACGAGGAGGATTCATGAAGGAACTCAATGCCGGTATTTCCATGGCCCGTCTGGCGCCCCGCTTCGCCGTGTTCGCGCTATGGCTGCCGCTGGTGGGCACAGCCGCGCCAACTACGCTCATCGATCCCCAGGATGCACCACTGATCGCCACGGATGGCACCGCGTTCGTGGTTACTCGCGGGCRCGTGCGGGTTCCGGAGTTGCGTTCAGAGCCGGAAGGTCCTGCCGTTGAATTGGCGGTGGTGCGTGTACGGCGTGCCGGTGCCGACGCCGAGAAGGCCCATGTGATCCTGGCGGGCGGCCCCGGCGATTCCGGCGTCAGGCAGGTGATCGATCTGGCCAGGCATGGTGGCGCGGCGCTGGCGGAATTCATCGATGGCGACCTGGTTGGCATCGACCAGCGTGGCGTGGGCGCCTCCACCCCGAATCTGCGCGCCACGATGCGCTATGGCTTGCCACTCGACAGGCCGGCCTCGGTCGCCGCCTGGCTGCCCTTGATGGAGCAAGCAGCGCGTGCCGTCGCCGCAGAGATGCGTGGGCGCGGCATCCGCCTGGAGGCCTACAACACCGAGGAAAGCGCCGACGACGTCGATGCGGTGCGCCAGTCCTTCGGCTATGGCAAGGTGACCTTGTGGGGCCGCAGCTATGGCACCCACCTGGCGCTGGCCACTGCGCGGCGCCACCCGGGCGCGGTCGAGCGCATGGTTTTGATCAGCCCGGAAGGGCCGGATCACACATGGAAGCTGCCGTCGCAGGTGGATCGGGTGCTGCTGCGCATCGGCGAACGTGCGGGCGCGCCTGGGATGACCGGGCAACTGCACGCCGTCATCGCCGGGCTGGCGCAGTCGCCGGTGGAGGTGGCTGTGACTGATCCGGCCACCGGGCAGGAAGCCAAGGTGGTGATCGGGGCGATGGACGTGCAGTGGGCGATCGCGCAAACCCTCGGCGATCCGCGCGCGGTCGCGACACTCCCCGCCACCGTGCAGGAGATGAGTGCCGGCAACTTCCGGCGCGTGGCGCAGCTGACCCTCTTGCTGCGGCGCCAATTCGGCATCGATTCAGCCATGAAGCACATGACGGACCTGAGCTCCGGAGCGAGTGCGGCGCGCAGCGCACGGATCGAGGGCGAGGCCGGCAACGCCCTGCTCGGCGACACGATGAATTTCCCGGGGCGCTATCTGTACGCTGCATGGAACGCGCGGCAGATCGGGGACGCGTTCCGTGAGCCGGTCGCGGTTCCGGTCCCCACGCTGATGCTGGTGGGCGACCTGGATGCACGCACGCCGGTGGAAAACGCACAGGAAATCGCTGCCACGCTGCCGCAGGCGCATTTGGTCGTCGTGGAAAACGCGGCGCACCAGTTCGACGTGTTCGGGAACGCAGCCATGAGAGCGCTGTTGGGCCGCTTTGTCCGCGGCGAAACCGGCCTGGACCCGCGCATCGCCTTGCCCCTGCCACGCTTCGAAAAGGTCGGCTCGATCCGCACTGAAAGATGACAAGCCCACACCGTGAGTCATCCATGCACAACCCGCTCGCTGACGAATTGCTGGTGATCCGCTGTCAGCTCGGCGAACGGCCGGCCTTTGATGAACTGATCGCGCGTTGGCATCAGCCGTTGTGGCGTTATGCACGTCAGCTTTCAGGCAATGACGCCGCCGCCGATGACGCTGCGCAGGAAGTCTGGCTGCGCGTGTTGCGCGGGATCTCCCGTCTGCGCGAAGGCGCCAAGCTGCGGTCCTGGCTGTTCGGCATTGCACACCGGGTGCTGATGGACCGGCTGCGTGAACAATACAAACAGCCGATTTGTGTCGACACCGATATCGAGCTCGAAGAGCAGCCCGGCGACGACGGCGCGCTCGCCCTCGAATTCGAACTGGCCGCCATGCTGGAGGCGCTGGCGCGCCTGCCGCCGGTTGAGAAGGAGGTGCTGACGTTGTTCTATTTGCAGGAGCTGTCGCTCGACGAGGTTGCCCAGGTGCTGGACATCCCCATCGGCACCATCAAATCCCGGTTGCACCGGGCCCGAAAAATACTCCGGCATCAGCTTGGCATCCAAGGAGTGCAGTCGTGAATCCCGCTTCCATCTCCGCCTTGGCCAACCGCGAGCTGTCAGCCAAGGCGCGCTTCGGCCATGTGGCGCTGTTGCTGGCTGCATTGGCGATGTCGGTCGTCGTCGGCTCGCTGTGGCTGACCGAACCCGCATTGCCGCCACGGACCGTGATCGCCTTCGCCGCCATGACCGGCATCGGCCTGTGCTGGGTTGTCTATGCCGTGTGGGTGCTGGCGTCGCGCCGTGTGCTGCTGGCGTTTCAGCAAGTCGTTGCGGCTCGCATGGCAGTCGGGTTCAGCGCGGTAGCGCTGGCTGGCGCCTTGGCCCTGGGAATGGGCGAAGGCATCGCGGCAGCATGGCCAGCGGCGGCCGTGTTCGCCGTGATGCTGGTGATTGCTGTCATCACGCTGGTGCGCGCGCGCGGCAAGCACAGGCAGCTGACGCAGCGGCGCGCCGAGCTTGAACGCCAGCTTGGCTCTTGAAGGAGTGCTTTCGGCTGGCCGCGCCAAAGGCAGCCGGACAAGAAAAGGCCCTCTGCGGGTGGCGAGCCACCGAGAGGGCCAAATCCACCCAGGGGCGGTGGAGGAGACAAGCGGTATTGCGACGTTGCAATGTTGCGGCGCAGCATAACCGAATCCGGGCTGGATTTGTGTAACGGCGCTGCTCACCAAACGTGAGGCGCGCGGGCGTCAGAAGAAGGCATCGAGAAAGCGGGCGGCCCGGTCGCCGAGCGCGACGATCTTGTTCGTCGCCTGGCGGTAGAACTTGAAGTTCAGCTCGGTCTCGGGCCGGCCATCGTTCCAGTCGGCAAAGGGCTTGAGCTCGGCGCGGCCCAGGCGGCGTTTCACAAGTGCAGCCCGCTTGACAGTGATGCTGACGCGCGGCGTCTGGCGCTCGATGCCCGGCTTTCTAGGCATGGCCTCAGCGGACGTGACCACGCCGCGTGCAACCAACCCCACGCCGCCCTCGTTCTCGCTGGCGAAGAGGTAGATCACATCGCCGGTGGCGATGCGCTTGCCGCCGTACATCGTCTTGTGCGCCGCAAAGGTCCAGGTGCCGGCCTGCGTGTCGGCGATCTCGGCCTTGATAGCGTAGTTCAGACGTTCAGGCACGCGAATCTTGTTCGTAACGGCGCTCGCCGGTTTGCGGGTTGTAGAACACCAGCATGGTCTGCCCGGATTCCGGATCGACGAAGCGCTCCTCGGTCCGCTGCCAGTCGCCACCCGGCGTCGCGTCGCGGGACCGGTAGCGCCAACGCTCCACCAGCACGGCGGCGACAATGATGCAGCCCCAGATCGCGAAGGGCGCCGCGTCGCGATGGCCGGCCAGGCTTGCGCCCAAGCCGATCATGCCGACTGCCAGCGCCACGATGAGCAGCAGGTTGCGCAGCATGGCGTCAGGCCGGCAGTCGCTCGACCACCACGGCCGTGCCGTAGGCGACGATCTCGCTCATGGTCTGGCCCATCTCCGACGAATCGAAGCGCATCATGACCACGGCATTGCCGCCCATCAGCTGGGCGTTCTTGACCATGCGGTCGATGGCGTGGCGTCGCGCCTCCTCCAGCAACTGCGTGTACTCGGTGATCTCACCGCCGACGAGGGAGCGCAGCCCCGCCATGATGTTGCCGGCCAGCCCGCGGCTGCGCACGACGACGCCAAAAACCTGGCCCTTGACCTCGACGACGCGGTGGCCGGCGAGGTTCTCGGTGGTGACGATGATCACGCGACTCTCCTTGTGATGTTGGGGTGGTGTGATCCTGAGCGCATGGGCGTTAGCAAGGCATAAGTGAAGCCGGGCATCGGTCCGCGGCATAGCCATCTCGCAGTGGAATGGGCGGATTTTCGCCACGCCGGACAATCGAGCGCGATGACGACGACGCCGCCACCCGACCCCGATCCGATGCCCCTGCCGCCGCCAGAGCCTGACCTGGACGCCTGCTGCGGCAATGGCTGCGACCCCTGCATCTTCGATCTCTACGACCTGGCCAAGGACGAGTACCGCCAAGCCCTGCGGGCCTGGCGCGAGCGCCATCCGCAGGCCAGTTGAATCAAGGACAGCTCCATGTGCCGCAACATCCGCACCCTGTTCAACTTCGAACCACCGGCCACTGAACTCGAGATCCGCGACGCTGCGCTGCAGTTCGTGCGCAAGCTCAGCGGCTTCAACGTGCCGTCCCAGGCCAACGCGGCGGCCTTCGACCATGCAGTGGCGGCGATTGCCGACGAGGCGCGTGCCCTGATCGCTTCGCTCGTGACGACCGCCGAGCCCAAGAACCGCGAGATCGAGGCCGAAAAGGCGCGGGTTCGTTCTCAGGCCCGTTTCGGCGGCCCGGGGGGATGATCCGCGCGCGTCGGTCCGGCGCAGCAACTCCCCGAGGAACTCCATGCCCAAGCTGATGTCGCTCGTCGTCTGCATGACCGTGCTCACCTGGCTCAGCGCTCTCATGGCCAGTCTCATCCGGGCGCGGGCCTGGACGCCCAAGGGCTTGATGCTGGCCATGGGCAACCGCGACCACATGCCCGAGGCCACGCCGCTGGCCGGCCGTGCTCAGCGCGCGGCGGCCAACACATTGGAGAACCTGCTGTTCTTCGCGGCATTGGCCCTGGTTGCGCAGGCGTCCGGCGCGACGGGCGAACGCGTGCTGCTCGGTGCCCAGGTGTTCCTGTGGGCCCGTGTAGCCTTTCTGGCCGTGTACCTGGCCGGCATTCCCTACCTGCGCACGGCGGTATGGACGGTCAGCATCGTGGGGCTGGGCATGATGTTGAGCGGCATGGTCTAAGGGAGCGCCGAACAAGCCCTCGCGCGCAGCGCATCCCCGCTTTGGGCGGCTTGCGGCGTTGCAAATGCTCGCCATAGCCTGAGCTATGACTGTGCTTTGCGCCTGGCAATCCATCCCAAACCAGGGCGCGCTGCATCGCACGGGCTTATCCGGCGCTCCCTGACGCACAATCGCCGCGCCCCGGCTCCCCAGACATCGCCATGCGCCTGAAGATCGCCCTGTCCTTCGTCGCCCTGCTGCTGCTCGTTGCGGCCTGGTTCGCCTTCGCCTGGCGCTGGAGCTATTCGGACGGCGAGCGTGCCGGTTGGGTGCAGAAGCTCTCACGCAAGGGCTGGGTCTGCAAGACCTGGGAGGGCGAGCAGGCGCTGGTGTCGCTGCCGGGCACGGCCAGCGTCGAGAAGTTCTACTTCACGGTGCACGATGAGGCCGCAGCCCAGGCCATCAACAAGCTCATGGGCCGGCGCGTCAACCTGCACTACGAGGAGAAGGTCGGCCTGCCGGGCTCCTGCTTCGGCGAGACGCGCTACTTCGTCACCGGCGTCACGCTGGTTGATGAAATCTCTCTGTCGCCGGGCGTTGTCGTGCCAGTCGCCCCGAACGCACCCGCATCGGCGGCCAGCCAGTAAGCGCCTCTCGACGAGCGCGTCGGCCATGTCGCCGCCGCTGACGCCAAGCCCCGTGGCCGGCACTGATGACATGACTGGACAGCGTTGTCCGGCGAAACTAGCGGGATGTCCTCGCTGTTCCAACCGCTTCTTCAATCGGTGACATCGCGCTTCGAGCGCCTCGTCGACCCCTATCCGGAAACCAGCGGCGCGGCGCCGCCGGCGCGCTTCTTCGCCTTCCTGTGGCGCTGCGCCGATGGCGTACGGCGGCATCTGCTCGCGGTCACGCTGTTCACGGCCGGCATCGCGGCGGCCGAGGCGCTGCTGTTCAGCCTGATGGCCTCGCTGGTGGACTGGCTGGCCACCGTCAAGCCCGCCGAGCTGTGGAGCAAACCCCAGCCCGTCATCGCGATGCTGCTGGCCGTGCTCGGCGTCAGCATCGTGCTGGCCAGCGTGCAGGCGCTGCTGAAGTACCAGGGCGTGTTCGGCAACTTCCCGATGCGGCTGCGCTGGATCTTCCATCGCCGCATGCTGGCCCAGAGCCTGGCCTTCTTCGGCGACGAGTTCGCCGGCCGCATCGCCACCAAGGTCATGCAGACGGCCCTGGCCGTGCGCGACACCTGGCTCATCGTCGTCGACATCCTCGTCTACGTGGCCGTCTACTTCGGCACGCTGGTGGGCATCGTCGCCAGCTTCGACGCGCGTCTGATGGCGCCCTTCGGCGTCTGGCTGGCGCTCTACATCGTCGCGCTGCGCTACTTCGTGCCGCGCCTGGGCAAGATCGCCCAGGCCCAGGCCGACGCGCGCAGCCTGATGACCGGCCGCATCACCGACGCCTACACCAACATCGCCACCGTCAAGCTGTTTGCGCACGGCCGGCGCGAGGCCAGCTATGCCAAGTCGGCCATGCAGGACTTCATGACCACGGCCTACGGCCAGATGCGCCTGGTGACCGGCTTCGAGATCGTCAACACGCTGCTGTCGGCCCTGCTGGTTGGCAGCACGGCGCTGCTGGCGTTGTGGCTGTGGGGCGTGTCGGCCATCGGCGTCGGCGCGGTTGCCGCGGCCACGGCGATGGGCATGCGACTGAACGGTATCTCGCACTGGGTCATGTGGGAGATGGCCTCGCTGTTCGAGCACATCGGCACCGTGCAGGACGGGCTGGCCACGCTGTCCAAGCCGCAGCTGATCGCCGATGCGAGCGGCGCGGTCGCGCTGACCGTGCAGAACGACGGAACCGGGGGTGAGGTCCACTTCGAGAACCTGCGCTTCGCCTACCCGAACGGCAAGGTCGTCGTCGATGGCCTTGACCTGCGCATCAAGCCAGGCGAGAAGATCGGCCTGGTCGGCCGCAGCGGCGCGGGCAAGAGCACGTTGGTGAACCTGCTGCTGCGCCTGTACGACATCCCGGAAGGCGGCGGCCGCATCCTGATCGACGGCCAGGACATCCGCCACGTCACCCAGGACTCGCTGCGCCAGCACATCGGCATGGTCACGCAGGACACCTCGTTGCTGCACCGCTCAGTGGCCGACAACATCCTCTACGGCCGCCCGAGCGCGACGCAGCCCGAGCTGGAGCGCGCGGCCGAGCGTGCGCACGCCGACGAGTTCATTGCCACGCTGTCCGACCCCAAGGGCCGCACCGGCTTCGAGGCCCATGTCGGCGAGCGCGGCGTCAAGCTCAGCGGGGGCCAGCGCCAGCGCATCGCCATTGCCCGCGTCATGCTGAAGGACGCACCCATCCTGCTGCTGGACGAAGCCACCAGCGCCCTCGACAGCGAGGTCGAAGCCGCCATCCAGCAAAGTCTTTACACGCTGATGGAGGGCAAGACGGTCGTCGCCATCGCCCACCGGCTGTCGACCATCGCCGCGCTGGACCGGCTGGTGGTGATGGATGCCGGCCGCATCGTCGAGCAGGGCTCGCACGCCGAGCTGTTGGCGCAGGGCGGCATCTACGCGCGGCTCTGGACGCACCAGAGCGGCGGGTTCCTAGGGCTCGAAGATTGACCAGCGCCCGTCACGCCGACGCAGCAACTGCTGGGTGATGGCCCCCTTGGCATCCGGCCCGATGCGCCGGCTGGCTTCGCGAATGGCGGCAATGCCCTCGGCCGAGTTCGCGTCGCAGAAAGCCAGCACATCGCGCGACGGGATGGCAACGACAGCGCCGTTGGGTGTCTTGTCGGCGAACAGGTGATCCCACAGGCCATCCAGCAGCACCAGGCAGGCCTCGTGGTCGCCGTCCAGCAGCAAGCCGTAATAGGGCGGATGGTCGACCAGCCGCAGGCCGGGCTGGCCTTTCACGAGCTTCATCAGGTTGGACAGGGCCTGGCGGTGCAGCACATCCAGGTTCATGCCGGCCGCGCGCATCTCGTCGCGGCCCACCGACACCCAATGCGAGCCGGCGTCGACGTGATAACCCACGGCGAAGACGCCGGCGCAAGCCCGCGTCGGCGGCATCATGCCGGGCTCGTTGGGGATGTCTGGCGGCAACTGGCCAGGGGCCACCCGCATCTCCAGCTCTTGCCCATCGGGCCCGACACCGTCGGCCACGCCGCGCAGCACCGGCAGGGCCTGCTGGACGGGCGCGCGCTGGGCCGCCGGCGCGGCCGGGGTGGCCGCCGCCTCAGGGCCACGCCGGCGCTCGCGCAATTCGGCCTGGCGGATGGCGGTGGCCAGCTCGGCCCGCCGCGTCTTGGAGGCCTGCCACACATACAGCGGCGCCAGCAGGCTCAGGAAGGGCATGGCGCAACTCAGGAACAGCGGGTATTTGACGAGCGGCGAGGTGCCCAGCACTGGCGCCGCGCGGCTGATGATCCAGGGGCCGAGGAGCCAGGTTCCCATCCAGCCGACCACGGCCAGGGCCGTCGTCTGTCCGAGCAGGCCGATGACGGCCGCCAGGGTCAGGCCGAACAGCCCCCAGACCGGTCGCTCCAGCGAGCGCAGCAGTTCATCCTGCAGCAGCAGCCCATCCAGTTCGTCGCTCGCGCCCATGCCCTCTCCGTCGGTGGCCGCGGAGTTTAATGAGCTCAGCGCGACGTCAGCGGCCCACCGGCCGACAGCGGTGCACCGCCGCGCAACTGCGCATCCAGGAAGGCGTGGCTGAGCCGGAAGCCGTCGCCGATGTCGGACTGGGCCGCCTCGGTCGCGCTGCCGCTGCGTGGGCCGCGCGAACCACCGCCCTGAGGCCCGTGCATGCCGCCGCCCTCGCCGCCAGCTCCGCCGCGTCCACGGCCACCCCCCATGCCGCCGCCGAGCGGAGCCTGGCCATGGCGCTGGTCCTGCACATGAAATCCTTCGGGCGCCATCGTGCCGGCCAGGGCGGCATGCGAGACGGCGCCGAGGTTCAGCAACCAGCCGCTGCCCGGCGCAAAGCTGTCGAAGGCCTGCCTGCGCTCGGCGGGGCGGCGCAGCAGGCCGAGCGGGTCCTGGTCGATCTCGCTGGTGATCAGCAAGGTGGCCACGCCGCCGGCCGGGGCCTGCATGGCCGGCGGGCTGATCGCAATGACGGCCTGCCAGCCGGCGTCGCCGCGTGCGTCGAGCGCGGTCTGCGCGCCGGTCTCGTAGCCGGCGAGGCTGGCATGGCCCCAGTCCAGTGCCGGCTGGGCCGCGCGCAGGGCCGGCAGCAGCCGGCGCAGCGCGTCGAGCCGGTCGGCGCGCAGGGCCTCGCCATAGTGCAGCAGGCCGAGTTCGCGGAACTCGCCGGTGCGGGCCAGCTCGGAACGCCATGCGGCTGCATCGGCCTCCAGCGGCTGCACGCCCAGCACCGTGTAGCCGGCCTGGGCCCAGGCCGCAGCCCAGCGCTGGCCGGCGTCGCTGCCCTGCCCCAGGCCGGGCAGATAGACGATGACGGGCTGGACCGCCGCAGCGCTTGCGCTGCGCGTGATGTGCACGCGCCGGCCCTGCAGTTCGAAGTTGCCCAGCGACAAATTCAGTTCGCGCGTCGCCGTCTCGGCCCAGGGCTTGGGCGGCGGTGGCCCGCCGGCGCAGCCGGCGAGACCGGCGAATGCGAGGGCGCACAGGAGCAGCAAGCGGCGGGCGGGGCGTGAGAGGCTCATGAGCCGCAACGATAGCCTTGTCACGTCGCTGCTTTGTTTCTCGTCGCGCTGGTCCCCTAGACTTCCGCCCATGAGAGCAGAAAAGATCGCCTTCATCGGTGGCGGCAACATGGCCAGCGCCATCATCGGCGGCCTGCTGCGCGCCGGCATGAGCCCCGCCCAGCTCATCATCGTCGAGCCCTATGCGCCGCAGCGCGAGAAGCTCGTCGGCGAGTTCGGCGTCGCGGCGCTGGCCGCGGGCGATGCTGGCCTGGCTGACGCGCAGACCATCGTCTGGGCCGTCAAACCCCAGCTCTTCGGTGCCGCCGCCGAGCCGGTCAAGGCCTGGCTCGGCGGGGCCCTGCACCTGTCGGTCATGGCCGGCATCCGCTCGGAATCCATCGTCACGGCCACCGGCAGCGAACGTGTCGTGCGTTCCATGCCCAACACGCCGGCGCTGATCGGCCAGGGCATCGCCGGCCTGTATGCGCGGCCGGCCGTGTCCGCCGACGAGCGCGCCACCGTCGAGCGCCTGCTCAAACCGACCGGCCAGACGCTGTGGGTCGAACGCGAGGACGATCTCGACGCCGTGACGGCCCTGTCGGGCTCGGGCCCGGCCTATTTCTTCTTCTTCGTCGAGGCCATGATGGCCGCGGCCGTCGACATGGGCCTCACGGCCGAGCAGGGCCGCCGCCTGGCGCTCGCCACCTGTGCCGGCGCGGCCGGGCTGGGCCTGGCGTCCGACGAGTCGCCGACCACGCTGCGGGAGCGTGTGACGAGCAAGGGCGGTACGACGCATGCGGCCATCACGTCGATGCAGGCGGATGCGGTCGACGCGGCCATCCGGCGTGCCGTGCTTGCCGCACAAAGGCGTGCCGCGGAACTCGGCAAAGAATTCGGCGTCTGAGTGGGTATTGCGACCAGAGACAGCCTGCGCGACTGGCTGCGGGCGCCGGGCTCGTTGAGCCGCCGCCTGGCCCGCCTGGGCGAGCGCTTCGAGGTGCAGGTGCTGCGCCAGGGCGTGGCGCCGTTCCGGGCGCTGGAGCGCGCGGCCCTGGGCCTGCCGCCGCGTGGCCTGACCGTCGTGCGCGAGGTCATCCTGCGCGTCGATGGCCAGCCCCTGGTGTGGGCGCGCTCTGCCGTGCACCAGCGCGCCACCACGGGCCCCTGGCGGGCGCTCAAGGGCCTGGGCACCAGGCCGCTGGCGCATCTGCTCTACGACGACTACCGCATCCACCGCAGCGAGCTGCAACCTCGCCGCCTCTCCCGCCACGGCCACACGCGCCGCCATGCCGAGCGGCAATGGCTGACGGCCACCGGCCAGCCGCCGTCGGCGCAGATGTTGTGGTCACGCAATTCGGTGTTCAGCCGCAGCGGCGCCCAATTGCGGGTGATGGAGCTGTTCGACCCGGGTTTGGCTGGCCAACGGCCCGGGCAGCGCGGCCGCTGACGTCCCCCGGAACAGCAAGCAGGCCAGCTTGCCACCTGCCCTGGGCGCCGACACCAGCCGCCGGACTGCGCGCTTAGCTGTCGCTGAGCTGACGGGATTGCAATGAAACTGTTTTCATGAAGTCATAAATTCGCACCGAGCCCATAAACCCCCATAAACTCAGTCCGTATCAGAGGGGCGTTAGTAGACCCGCCGCGCAATGACGCACAGGTGGGCTGAAAGACCGGGGGCAGTGATGAACACGCGTGACGTAGTGATCTTCAGCGGCGAGCATTTTGTCGTGCCGCAATGCATTCAAAGAATCGACCATTTGTCGACCCATGGCTGGCAGCTGCGTTATGGCGGCACCAAGCTGTTCTCCGACCACAGCCAGGACGGCAGCGGCGCGCGCCGTGCGCTGGCCATGGCCACCAAGGAGCTGCTCAAACGTATCGCGACGCTGCCAGCGCCATCGCGCCTGCGCCGCACGCCCAGCCGCAAGAAGCAGAGCGATCTGCCTTCGGGCATCTCCGGCCCGATCGTGCGCCAGCGTGCCGGCAGCCGTGTCCGTGATTGCAGCTTCGCGGTAACCCTGCCTCGCTTCGGCGAGACGCCGCTGGCGCGCAGCGTCTACATCGGCACCGAGAACACCTACACGATCGAGCGCTACCAGGAAGCCCTGGAGCGCGCCGTGGCCCTGCGCGAGAAGGCCGAGACCGCCTACCAGCGGGCCGCGACCAAGGAGCGCCGCGCCCAGGCCCTGACGCTGAAGGCGCAGATGAGCGGCCTGCTCAGCAAAGCCTGACGCGAGTCATGTCGGCCCCCCTGGCGGGYCGAGCGCCGGGCCGCCCCTAGCCGGCCCGCGTTGGCGATGTGCTTGCGGCTCGATGCCGCAAGCATCGCCGTCCCCCCGGGGGCTGAGGCCGGACACATCACGCCCAGTGGGCGTGATGCGCCTGCCGAAGGGCCGCGGCACTGCCGCGGCGCGGTCTGCAAGACCGGGCGAGGGGCTCCATGAAACCTGTTTGAACCGGCGCGGGCGCCGGCGGCGGACACAATCGGCGGCGCAGCTACTCAGCCCTGCCGCCGCCGATGTCCACCGCCGTCTCCCTGTCCGACCGTGTCCTCGCCTTGTTGAATGCGCTGCGGCCTGCGCCGCAGGCTGTCAACGCGCGAGAGCGCCTGCGCGTCGTGCTCGGCGCCGGCCTCGGCCTGTTGTTGGCCGGCCTGCTGAGCCGCGCCGCGATGGGCTCTGGCCTGCCCTGGCTGGTCGCGCCGCTGGGCGCCAGCGCCGTGCTCGTCTTCGGGGTGCCGGCCAGCCCGCTGGCCCAGCCCTGGGCCGTCGTCGGCGGCAACACGGTGTCGGCCCTGGTCGGCATTGCCTGCATGGCGTGGCTGCCGCTGCCGCCGGCGGGCGTCGCCGCGGTTGCGGTGGCCCTGGCCATTGGTTCGATGTTCCTGCTGCGCTGCCTGCATCCGCCCGGCGGCGCGGCCAGCCTGTTGATGGTGCTGACCGCCACGCACGACTGGCATTTCGCCTTCGTGCCGGTAGCGCTGAACTCCCTGCTGCTGGTGCTGGCCGGCATGGCCTACAACAGTCTCACCGGCCGCCGCTATCCCCATGCCCAGCATGTGCAGCCGGCCGCCCCGGCCCCGGCGGGCGCGAGCGTCGCACCGCCGCGCTTCGGCGACGCCGAACTCAATGCCGTGCTGGCCCGCTACAACCAGGTGCTGGACGTGCCGCGCGACGACCTCGCCAACCTGCTGCACGAGGCCGAGCTGCTGAGCTATCGCAACCGCCTGGGTGGCCTGCGCTGCGCCGACATCATGTCCACGCCCGTCTTCACGGTCGAGTTCGGCACGCCGCTGGCCGAGGCCTGGGCGCTGCTGCAGCAGCACAGCATCAAGGCGCTGCCGGTCGTCGACCGGGTGCAGCGCATCGTCGGCATCGTCACGCGCGCCGACTTCATGCGTGCGGCTGAAGGCCAGCAGCGCGAGGGCCTGGCTGGCCGGTTGCAGACGCTGCTGAAGCCGTCTCCGGCGACGCATTCGGCCAAGCCCGAGGTCGTCGGCCAGATCATGAGCCGCCAGGTTCGCGTGGCCAGCGCCGAGCGGCCCATCGCGGAACTGGTGCCGCTGTTCTCGGCCACTGGCCACCACCATATTCCCATCGTCGGCGAGCAAGCCAGGCTCGTCGGCATCCTCACGCAATCCGACCTCGTGAAAGCGCTCAGCCATGGCCCATGACAACGACATCTTCCGCTGGGGCGTCATCGGCCCCGGCGGCATTGCCAACCGCTTTGCCGGCGCCTTGGCCGCAGTGCCCGGTGCCCGCCTTGCCACCGTGTTCGCACGCGACGCCGTCAAGGGCGAAGCCTATGCCCGGCAATGGCAACGCGAAGGCGAAGCGCCGGCGCATGTGACGACAGCGCTGCCAGACCTGCTATCAGACGCCGCCATCGACGCCGTCTACATCGCCACGCCTCACTCCAACCACGGCGAATACGTCCGCGCTGCGCTGGAGGCCGGCAAGGCCGTGCTGTGCGAGAAGCCGCTGGTGACGACGCGCGCCGAAGGCCAGACCCTCATCGACCTGGCGCGCGCCAAGGGCGTCTTCCTGATGGAGGCGCTGTGGACCCGCTTCCTGCCCGCCTACGACCTCGCCGGCCGCATGCTGCGCGACGGTGCCATTGGCGAGCTTCGCGCGATGCAGTCGAGCTTTTGCTTCGCCTCCGTCTACGACCCGCTGCACCGCCAGTGGAACCCGGCCCTGGCCGGCGGCTCGCTGTGGGACATCGGCATCTACAACCTGGCCGTGACGCGCTGGGTGCTGCAGCAGATGAACGGCGGCATCTGCCCCGAGCCCGAGTCCATCGACGTGCAGGCCAAGATCGCGCCGACCGGGGTGGACGCGGCCGTCAACGTGACGCTGCACTTTCCCGGCGGCGTCACCTCGCAGTTCCGCTGCGGCTTCGACGCCGCCTCGGTCAACGCCTTCGAGGCCCTGGGGTCGAAAGCGGGCCTGCGCTTCCCGGTCGATTTCTGGCAGGCCGAGGCGGTCGAGCTCGTCACGCGCAAGGCGCCGGCTGAGCGTGTCGCGACGCCGTTCGTCATCAACGGCTTCGAGGGCGAGATCGCCGAGGCGCAAGCCTGCATCCGTCAGGGCTTGGTAGAGAGCCCGCGCATGCCGCATGCGGAGACCCTGGGCTTGCTGGGCTGGATGGATGCCATCCGCGCCCGCTTCCCTGGCGGCGTCAACAAGGCTTGAAGCCCTCAGCGGTGGCCGGCGACAACGACATCTTCCGCTGGGCCGTGGTCGGCCCCGGCGGCATCGCCAACCACTTTGCCGCTGCCTTGGCCGCCGTACCCGGCGCTCGCCTCGCCGCCGTGTTCGCGCGCGACGCGGCCAAGGGCCAGGCCTATGCCGCGCAATGGCGGCGCGAAGGCGAGGCGCCGGCGCGCGTGACAACGGCGCTGCCCGAGCTGCTGGCCGACGCGTCCATCGACGCCGTCTACATCGCCACACCCCATTCCCACCATGGCGAATGCATCCGTGCGGCGCTGGAAGCCGGCAAGGCCGTGCTGTGCGAGAAGCCGCTGGTGACGACGCGCGCCGAGGGCCAGGCCCTGGTGGAGCTCGCGCGCAGGCAGGGCGTCTTCCTGATGGAGGCGCTGCGTACGCGTTTCCTGCCGGCCTATGACGTTGCCGGCCGCTGGCTGCGCGAGGGTGYCATCGGCGAGCTGCGCGCCATGCAATCGAGCTTCTGCTTCGCGGCCGACTACGACCCCCAGCACCGGCTGTGGAACCCGGCACTGGCCGGCGGCGCGCTGTGGGACATCGGCATCTACAACCTCGCCGTGACGCGTTGGGTGCTGCAGCAGATGAATGGCGGTATCTGCCCCGAGCCTGTCGCCATGGACGTGCAGGCCAAGATGGCGCCCACCGGCGTGGACGCGGCCGTCAACGTGACCCTGCACTTCCCCGGCGGTGTCACGTCGCAGTTCCGATGTGGCTTTGACGCCGCCTCGGCGAATGCCTTCGAGGTGCTGGGCAGCCGGGCGGCGCTGCGCTTTCCGCAGGGTTTCTCGAGTGCCGAAGTCGTCGAACTCGATGCGCACCAGTCGCCGGCCAGGCGCGTCGAAGCCCCCTTCGTGCTCAACGGCTTCGAGGGTGAGATTGCCGAGGCCCAGGCTTGCATTCGCRCCGGCCTGGGCGAGAGCTCGCGCATGCCCCACGCCGAGACGCTGGCCCTGCTGGGCTGGATGGACGCGATCCGAGCCCGCTTCCCGCAGGCGGCCTGAGGCCTCACCTCCAAGGTCAACGCAGGGCCAGGTCCACCGCAGTGCCGGCAAAGACCGCGAAGCCCAGCCAGTGGTTGGACCGGAAGGCCGTGAAGCAGCCCGCGCGGCCGCGCCGGTGGATCAGCTTGTAGTGCCACAGCGCCTGGGCTGCGGCCACTGCGATGCCGAGCAGGAACCAGCGCCCGAGGCCCAGGCGCAGGCCCAGGCCCGCCCACATGGCCAGGTAGGCGGCGTAGAAGATCATGATGCCGGGCACGTCCCAACGGCCCAGCGCGATGGCCGATGAGCGCAGGCCGATCTTCAGGTCGTCATCACGGTCCACCATCGCGTATTCGGTGTCATAGGCCAGCACCCAGAACAGGTTGGCCACGAGCAGGGCCCAGGCCGACAGCGGCACCGCGCGCAGGTTCCATTCCATGCCGCCCAGGGCTGCGGCAAAGGCCATCGGGATGCCGAAGGAGAAGGCCACGCCCAGCACCGCCTGCGGCATGGCCAGCACACGCTTGGCGAACGGGTAGGCGATGGCCACGGCCAGGGCCGCGAAGCTCAGCAGGATGGTGGGCGGGTTGGTCGTCAGCACCAGGCCGAAGGACACCAGGGACAGCACCGCGCCGAGGATCAAGGCCTCCTTCACCGACACCGCACCCGTCGTCACCGGCCGCGCGGCGGTGCGCTGCACATGACGGTCGAAATCGCGGTCGGCCACGTCGTTGACGCAGCAGCCCGCCGAGCGCATCAACACCGTGCCGAGGGTGAAGACGGCCAGCAGATGCCAGCCCGGCCAGCCATCCGCCGCGATCCACAGCGCCGACAGCGTCGGCCACAGCAGCAGCAGCCAGCCGGCGGGGCGGTCCCAGCGGATCAGCTGCAGGTAGAGCGCGAGCCGCGACGGCTGCGAGGGACCTGGGGCGGCGGGGGCGGTGGTCGACATGGGGGCATTTTCACGCCGCGCGGGGGCGCTGGTTTGCTGCATAGTCGTCGGATTGCATTGGGAGGTTTCTGCGATGAGCCTTGCCACCCGCGACCTCGTGCTGCTGCACTGGCAGCTCGCCAATGCCCAGGACTGGGCGGGCCTGGGCCGTTTGTTGCATCCCGAAATGACCTACGAGGCGCCGCAGAGCCGCGAGCGCATCCGCAGCCCGCCGGGCTATGTGGACTTCTTCGCGACCTGGCCCCAGCCCTGGCGGGTCGAGGTGCTGCGTTGCATTGCCGACCACGGCAGCGCGATGACGCAGATCAGCTTCATCAGCAGCGCGCCGCCGATGATGGGCCTGACCCTCTTCGACCTGAAGGACGGCCTCATCCTGCGCGTGACCGACTATTGGCCCGACCCCTATGAACCGGGGCCGCGGGCGTCCAAGCATGTGGAACGGTACTAGGGCACTATGCAAATCTCGGCTCGGCTCAGGAATACGACAACGTCGCATGCGGTCCAGGTGAACACGGCGGGTCAGGCCAAGTCCCTGGCCACAGAGGGTCGTGCGGGCGGTGGCTCAGCCGTCAACGGTGGTGAGTTCCTGATGCTGGCTCTCGCCAGCTGCTATTGCAACGACCTCTACCGCGAAGCCGTGCGGCTGCAGATCGAGCTGACCGAGGTGGAGGTCGAAGCGAGCGCCGAGTTCGACGGCATTGGCCTCGCCGCGCGCGACATCCAGTACCGCGCCCGCCTTGTCTCGCCGGCTTCGCCCGAGCAGATCGAGCAGCTGCTGGCCGAGACGGATGCCGTGGCCGAGGTGCACAACACGCTGCGAGCCAGTTCCATGGTCCGCCGCCTGCCCTGGCCCGAAGAAACCTGAGAGCTGCACCAAGTGCGATGCCCCGTCTGACGCAGGGCCATGCCTGGCGCCTCTAAAGTCACTGCGAACTCATTTCACCACTCGCCATGACCGACCTCAGCCGCTTCCCCATCACGAAGAAATGGCCCGCCGCGCACCCCGAGCGCCTGCAGCTCTATTCCCTGCCCACGCCCAATGGCGTCAAGGTGGCCATCGCGCTGGAGGAGATCGGTCTGGCCTATGAGCCGCATCTGGTCAAGTTCGACACCAACGACCAGCTCAGCCCCGAGTTCATGTCGCTGAACCCGAACAACAAGATCCCCGCCATCATCGATCCCAACGGCCCCGGCGGTGCGCCGCTGCCGCTGTTCGAGAGCGGCGCCATCCTGATCTACCTGGCCGACAAGACCGGCCAGCTCTTGCCCGCCGACCCCGCCCGGCGTTACGAGGCCCTCCAGTGGCTGATGTTCCAGATGGGCGGCATCGGGCCGATGTTTGGCCAGGTCGGCTTCTTCCACAAGTTCGCCGGCAAGGACTACGAGGACAAGCGCCCGCGCGACCGCTACATCGCCGAGGCCAAGCGCCTGCTCAACGTGCTGGACGTGCACCTGAAAGGCCGCGACTGGCTGGTCGGCGACGAATACACGATCGCCGACATCGCCACCTGGCCCTGGGTCAACAACCTGGTTGGCTTCTACGGCGCTGGCGATCTGGTGGGCTTCGACGACTTCAACGAAGTCAAGCGCGTGCTCCAGGCCTTCCTGGCTCGTCCCGCAGTGCAGCGCGGCCTCAAGATCCCGGCACGGGACTAGTCTTCCGCATTTCGCATTCGGGCCGAGCGCTGGGCCGCTCCCGAGCCGGCCCGCCATGGCGATGTGCTTGCCGGTCAACCCGGCAAGCATCGCCGTCCCCTCGGGGGACCGGTCAGACTTGCTGGCGTGCAGCTCAGCAAGGCTGGACGAGGGGCTTCAGTTCGCGTGGCCGGTCAGGTCACGGGCGCGCTGCAGTGAGTCGGCGACGATGCGGGCCGCCGTTTGGGCCAGGGCGGGCGTGTGGTCGGCCATGACCTGCATGCGCAGCCGGGCGCTGTTCAGCGACACGGCCGGGTACTCGACGAGGTTGGCCAAAAGCCCGGCCTGGCTCATCTCGCGGCTGGCCACGCGGGCCAGCGCGTCATGCCCCAGCATGACCGGCACGATCGGCGATGGATGTCCCAGCACGGTGATGCCCTGCTCGGTCAGCGCGCCGCGCAGACCCAGGATGGCGCGCATCAGCCGGTCACGCCGCTCCACGCCTTCGTTGGAGCGCACGATGGCCAGGCAGGCGCGAATGATGGCCACCTGCACCGGTGACAGCGCGTTGGAGAAGGTGTTGGGTGCGGCATAGAAGCGCAGGTACTCCTTGATCGCGCGGTCATGGGTGGCCACAAAGCCGCCGTTGGATGCGAAGGTCTTGGAGAACGACCCCATCACCAGGTCCACCTGGCCCAGCACGCCCTGCAGCTCGAGCTGCCCGCCGCCGCCGGGCCCCATGCAGCCCAGGTCGTGCGCCACGTCCACCATCAGCAGTGCGCCATGCTCATGCGCCAGCGACTGCAGCCGGCGGATGTCGGGCGAGTCGGCGTCCATCGAGAAGCAGCCCTCGGTGACGACGAGGATGCCGTTGTGCGGGTCGCGCTGGCGCACACGCTTGAGCAGGCGCTCGACATGGTCGACGTCCAGATGGCGGTGCAGATGGACGTTGGGCGTCGCCGCCCGCGCGCCCTCGTGCAGGCAGTTGTGGGCGAGCTGGTCGATGATGATGTGGTCGGCCTCGCGCACCAGGCCCTTGATGGCTCCGAAGCCCGCGGCCCAACCCGTCGGGAACAGCAGCACCTCGGGCATGCGCAGCAGCTCGCCGAGTTCCGCTTCCAGGAGGGTCGCCTCCTCGACATTGCCGGCCAGCGCGGTGGAGCCGGCGCTGTGCACGCCATAGCGCTCCATGGCCGCCTGGGCCGCGGCGCAGATCCTGGGGTGGCGGGCCAGCGACAAATACTCCTGCGACGAGAAATTCAGCCCCGCATGGCGCTGACC
>NZ_JBFULE010000020.1:0-23999 GCF_056400485.1 Roseateles sp. P5_B10 | reverse complement strand
CGGCAGCCGCGTGCTCGGGCCGGCGTCCAAGACCGGTGCCAAGCCGGCCCTGGTCATCAGCGCCAACAAGGTCTCGGCCCAGCTGGATCAGAAGGCTGAGGGCCTGGGCGATGTCGAGCTGCGCTACGGCGAGCTGGTGCTGAACGCCGACAAGCTGGACTACAGCGTCGTGGACGACCTTGCCCGGGCTGAAGGCCAGGTGCGCATCAACCACAACGGCAATGTCTTCTCCGGCCCGCTGCTGCAGCTCTATGTGAGCCGCTTCGAGGGCGAGTTCCTGACCCCCCGCTTCTTCCTCGCGGCCACGGGCGGCGCCGGCAAGGCCAAGGTGCTGAAATTCCAGGACAGCGAGCACATGAGCGCCACCGAGGGCAGCTACACCAGCTGCCCCGCCGTGGAGGGCCAGGAGCCGGCCTGGCAGATCACGGCCAAGCAGCTGCGCATGGACCTGGCCGCCAACGAAGGCCAGGCCGACGGCGCAGTGCTGCGCTTCCTGGGCATGCCGCTGCTGGCGGCACCCTCCCTGAGCTTCCCGCTCAGCTCGGCGCGCAAGTCGGGCTGGCTGCCGCCGAATCTGTTCCTGGACAACCGCAGCGGCCTCGAGTTCGGCGTGCCCTATTACTGGAACATCGCGCCGCAGCGCGATGCGACCTTCACGCCTTTCATCATGAGCAAGCGCGGCGTGGGCCTGGACAGCGAGTTCCGCTACCTCGAGCCTGACCATGCCGGGCGCATCAACGTCGACCTGCTGCCCGGCGACCGCGTCTTCGGGCGTTCGCGCTGGAGCCTCAAGCTCAACAACGACGGCAATGTGTTTGGCGACTGGCGCTACCGGCTCAAGAGCGAGCGCGTGTCCGATGACGATTACTGGAAGGACATGTCGCGCCGCGTCGAGAGCCAGACGCCGCGCCTGCTGGCCAATGACTTCACGCTGAACCGCCAACGCGAGCTGTCCTGGGGCGTCATCGACACCTATGCCCGCGTGCAGCGCTGGCAGGCTTTGCAGGGCACCGACGTCCCCTCGCAGTTCGATTCGCCGTTCCAGCGCAGCCCGCAGGTCGGCGTTCGCGTGACGACGGCGGCCGATGAGGCGGTGCTCGACAGTTTTCGCCCCTGGGGCCGCAAGGCAAGGCTGGAGGGCGGGCTGGAGCTGGAGTACAACCGTTTCGACCTGCCGGGCTCGGCGCTGGCCGGTCAGCCGCGTGGCGGGCAGCGCGTGCATGCCCTGGGCCACGTCAGCGCACCGCTGGGTGGCGAGGCCTGGTGGTTCATCCCGCGAGCCTCGTTCAATGCGGCCGCCTACGATCTCGACCAGGCCCAGTCCGACGGCCGTCGGCGCATGGGCCGGGTCATTCCGACGCTGAGCATCGACCACGGCTGGGTCTTCGAGCGCGACACGACGCTGTTCGGCCGCGACTACCGGCAAAGCCTCGAGCCGCGGCTGCTCTACGTCAACACGCCCTTCCGCGACCAGGCCAACCTGCCCAACTTCGACGCGGCGGCCAAGGACTTCAACTTCGACTCCATCTACACCGACAACCCCTTCTCGGGCGTGGACCGGGTGTCGGACCTGCATGCACTGAGTGCGGGCGTGACCAGCCGCTGGATCGGCACCAACACGGGCGAGGAGATCCTGCGCCTGGGAGCCGTGCAGCGCTTCCTGTTCCGCGATCAGAAGATCACACCCGACGGCCAGCCTGTCACGCAGCGCTTCTCCGATCTGCTGCTGGCTGCCGCCGCCCACCTGGACGAGAAGTGGTGGGCCGACGGCACGCTGGAGTTCAACCCCGAGACCAACCGTTCGGTGCGATCGGTGCTGCGCGGGCGCTATTCGCCCGGGCCCTACAAGACCGTCAGCGTCGCCTATCGGCTGGCGCGGGGGCAGAGCGAGCAGGTCGAACTGGCCTGGCAATGGCCGATCTACGGTACCCCTGTCACCTCACGCGGTGCCGACAGCAAGGCCTGCGGCGGCGCCTGGTACAGCGCCGGCCGCGTGCAGTACTCGCTGCGCGACCGGCGCCTGACTGATTCGGTCATGGGCTTCGAGTACGACGCCGGTTGCTGGGTGCTGCGCTGGGGCGTCGAGCGGCTGTCCACCGGCCGCGCCGAAACGAACACGCGGCTGATGCTGCAACTGGAGCTCGTCGGCCTGTCACAGCTCGGTTCGAACGCCCTCAAAGTCTTGAAGGACAATGTGCCCGGTTACCGAAGGCTGAGCTCCGACCGCTCACCGAGTTCAGATTTCCAACCATGATCTATCGCCTAGCTCCCCTCTTTCTTGCCGTGACGCTGGCCTTGGCCGCTTTCCAGGCCCAGGCCCAGACGCCCACGCTGCAGCCGGGGGACTACATCGCCGCCGTCGTCAACCAGGACGTCGTCGCCGCCAGTGAGGTCATCCAGCGTACCGAACGCCTGCGCCAGGAAGCCCGCCAGAAGGGCGAGGTCATGCCCGAGACGGCCGGCCTGCGCAAGCAGGCGCTGGAGGCCCTCATCGAGGATCGCGTCCTCGTCACCTACGCCCGCGAGACCGGCCAGAAGATCGACGAGGCCGAGCTGGACCGCGTGGTGGCCAACGTCGCCGCGCAGAACAAGCTGACGATGGCGCAGCTGCGCGATCGCCTGAAGGCCGACGGCACCGACTACAAGAGCTTTCGCGAGAACCTGCGCGACCAGATGATGACGGAGCGCGTGCGCGAGCGCGAAGTGCAGGGACGCATCAAGGTGACGGACGCCGAGATCGACGCCTACCTCGACAAGAAGCGCAATGAACTCGCCAGCGGCGGCATGGTCAACCTCGCCCAGGTGCTCGTGCCGGTGCCCGATGGCGCGCCGGAAAGCGTCGTCACCGAACGCCGCGCCCGTGCTGAAGGCGCCCTGGCGCGCATCAAGGGCGGTGAGGACTTCGCCCGCGTCGCCCGCGAGGTGTCCGAAGACAGCAACAAGGCGCGCGGCGGCGAGATCGGCCTGCGCCTGGCCGATCGGCTGCCCGACGTGTTCGTCAATGCCGTCAAGGGGCTGAAGAGCGGCGAGGTCGCGCCTCAGCTGCTGCGCACCGGCGCGGGCTTTCACGTCCTCAAGGTCATCGAGCGCCAAGGTGGCGCATCCCTGACGCAGGCCGTGCAGACCCATGCCCGGCACATCCTGCTGCGCCCCTCGGCACAGCTGACGGCCGAAGTCGCGGCCCGCCGCCTGGCCGAATTCAAGCGCCAGATCGAGACCGGTTCGGCCAAGTTCGAGCAACTCGCCCGCGCCAATTCCGAGGACGGCAGCGCCCCCGAAGGCGGTGACCTGGGCTGGATGGCTGCCGGCGGTTTTGTGCCGGAATTCGAGGAAGCGATGAACGTGCTGCCGCTGAACGGCATCTCGGGACCGGTCGTGTCGCGCTTCGGCGTGCACCTGATCCAGGTGCTGGAGCGCCGCACGGTCGATGTCGAGATGAAGCAGCTGCGCGACCAGGCCCGCGGCGCACTGCGCGAGCAGAAATACGACGAGGCCTATCAGGAGTGGGTCAAGGATCTGCGGGCGAAGGCGTTTGTTGAAGTGCGCGAGTGGCTCGACTGAGTTCCCACATCCCCCGCAAGCGCTTCGGGCAGCATTTCCTGACCGACAAGGCGCTGATCGAGGCCATCGTCGACCTGATCGATCCGCAGCCGGGCGAGACCCTGGTCGAGATCGGCCCTGGCCTGGGCGCGATGACGCTGCCGCTGCTGGCGCGACACAAGCCGCTGACCGTCATCGAACTGGACCGCGACCTGGCTGCGCGCCTGCGCAAGCGCGACGACGTCGAGGTCATCGAGTCGGACGTGCTCAAGGTCGACTTCAAGGCGCTGGCTGCCACCAAGGGCGCCAAGCTGCGCGTGGTCGGCAACCTGCCCTACAACATCTCCACGCCCATCCTCTTTCACCTGCTGGATGCGGTGGACGACGTCGTCGACCAGCACTTCATGCTGCAGAAGGAAGTGGTGGACCGCATGGCCGCCGCACCGGGCCGCAAGGACTATGGGCGCCTCAGCGTGATGCTGCAGTGGCGCTACGACATTGAATCGGTGCTGGAAGTGCCGCCCGAGGCCTTCGACCCGCCGCCGCGCGTGAACTCGGCCATCGTGCGCATGCAGCCGCTCAGCCAGCCGCCGGCGGTAGACCCGGCCCTGCTGGGGGCCCTTGTCACCAGCGCCTTCTCGCAGCGCCGCAAGCTGCTGCGCCACAGCCTGGGCCATTGGCTGGCCGAGCGTGGTTTCTCGGGCCACTTCGACCTGCAGCGTCGCGCCGAGGAGGTGCCGGTCGACGAATTCGTCGCGCTGGCGCTCGAAGTGCCGCAGCAGAAATGAAAACGGGACCCGAGGGTCCCGTTCTGCTTTAGATAGTTCAGCGCTTCAAGCTGCGCTGAGCCACATCGAGGTATCGAAGGCACTGCACATCATCGGCATGTTCATGCCGAAGTTGGGGTTGCCAACCGTCGCCTTGGCGCTTTTCGGCGCAGGCTTTTCAATAACCGGGGCCACTTCAGTAGCCCGCTCCCATGACCCGTTATCTTGGGAGCGGGCTACTGAAAAGAATAGAAGCACCTGAACGCTATCTTCCTGTCGGCCCAATAGTCGGCCGTGTCTCGGAAGACATCGAGCAATTGCTCTCTCGCCTCGCGGTCGAATCGCACGTTGTCGGGCAACTGCTCCAGCACCACGACAAAGCCTGGCTGGGAGCCGGACTTGTGGACGAGGTCGGTCATGCAGTCATGCAGGGCGTCCAGGTTCTTGCCGAAATGCGCTGGAAACAGGAAGGCCTGCGCGATGCCATCGAGCACGTCCTGCTTGGACTGCGCCTCCGACAGGTTGGCGTACAGGAAATGCTGGCCCGCTTCTTGGGCGGCCTGCATCAAGTCCTCGACCCTGTAGGCCCGTATGGCCTGCACGATATTGGGACGGACGGTCTGCAAAAGCATGGTCGCGTTCCTCCTTTCAAGTCACAAAACTGCTGAACCCTCGACTTCACCGGGCCGCTTGGGCGCGAACGCGCTTGAAGCTGGCATAGTGATCGCCGGTGTAATAACAAATCTCGGGCGCCGTCGGCGGCGTGCCACCGCAGATAAGGCGGCGGGCACCGCGGTTGCGGGCGCCAGGGGTCTTGACCGTGTATTCGCGATAGAAGCCGCGAGCCTTGCGGGGCAGCAGACGCTCGCGATTGCCGAACACCACGCCGTCCTTGGCATAAGGAAACGGGCCACCGGCGAGAACGAGCCGGTGCGTTTCCTGGGCCTGGGCGGGCAGCTCGCTCAGCGAAATTTCAGCCAGAGCGGGCGTTGCGGTGGGGGGCTTATCGCCGACGGCTTCCTTGGCTTGCGCGCCTCCGGCCAAGCCGGAAAGCAGCAGGGCGGTGGTGACCGCCGAGGCGCCGGAGCGCGCCAGCCACGAGAGCAAAAACACGGGTTAACCCTGAACGAGAAACCGTAATGGTACCGAAGCGACCCCAAAAGCTCAAGCTCGGCGCGGGCGCCGGAGTCTGGAATAGGGTCATGTGAGCCAGCACTCACGCGCGTCTAAGTGATTGATTTCACTCGCAGCATGACAGCTGCATGACGCAGTTTTGGGTCGTGAAAACTTCTGTCAATTGGGGGAGTCCGGGCGCTTTTGCCCTGTTCCCCCTTGGAGCCGGTGCCAGGTTCAGGCGCGTGCCGCGTTCGCGTCGGCGACGGTCAGGGCCGTCATGTTGACGATACGGCGCACGGTCGCCGAAGGCGTCAGGATGTGCACCGGCTTGGCCGCGCCGAGCAGCACCGGCCCGATGGCGATGCCGCCGCCGGCGGCCGTCTTCAGCAGGTTGTAGGAGATGTTGGCGGCGTCGATATTGGGCAGCACCAGCAGGTTGGCCTCGCCCGTCAGCGGGCTGGTGGGCATGATCTGCTTGCGGTAGGGGGCGTCTAGCGCGGTATCGCCATGCATCTCGCCGTCGACCTCCAGCCACGGCGCGAGCTGCCGCAGCAGCGCCAGCGTGTCGCGCATCTTTACGGCCGACGGCTTGTCGCTGGTGCCGAAGTTGCTGTGCGACAGCAGGGCGGCCTTCGGCGTCAGGCCGAAGCGGCACATCTCCTGGGCGGCCATGACGGTGATCTCGGCAAGCTGCTCGGCGGTCGGGTCGTAGTTGACGTGGGTGTCCACCAGCATGACCTGGCGGCCCGGCAGGATCAGCCCGTTCATGCAGGCATAGGTCTTCACGCCGGCGCGCTTGCCGATGACCTGGTCGATGTACTGCAGGTGCGTGGCAGTCGTGCCCCAGGTGCCGCAGAGCAGACCATCGACCTCGCCCTTGTGCAGCAGCATGGAGCTGATCAGCGTCAGCCGGCGGCGCATCTCGATCTTGGCAAGCTGCTGGGTGACGCCCTTGCGCTCGGTCATCTGCAGGTAGGTCTGCCAGTAGTCGCGGTAGCGGTCGTCGTGCTCGACGTTGACGACGTCATAGTCGCGGCCCTGCTGCAGGCGCAGGCCGAAGCGCTCGCAGCGCTCGGCGATGACCTGCGGGCGGCCCACCAGCGTCGGGCGCGCCAGGCCTTCGTCGACGACGACCTGTGCGGCGCGCAACACGCGCTCCTCCTCACCCTCGGCGTAGGCAACGCGCTTGTTGGGCGCCCGCTTGGCCGCGGTGAAGATGGGCTTCATCGTGTTGCCCGAGGCGTAGACGAAGCTCTGCAGCTTCTCGCGGTAGGCGTCCCAGTCCTGGATGGGCCGCGCCGCGACGCCGGAGTCGGCAGCCGCCTTGGCGACGGCCGGCGCGATGCGCATCATCAGCCGTGGATCGAAGGGCTTGGGAATCAGGTACTCCGCGCCAAAGCTCAGCGTCGCGCCCACATAGGCTGCGGCCACCACCTCGCTCTGCTCGGCCTGGGCAAGATCAGCAATGGCGTGCACCGCGGCGATCTCCATCTCGACGTTGATCGTCGTCGCGCCCGAGTCCAGTGCGCCGCGGAAGATGTAGGGGAAGCACAGGACGTTGTTGACCTGGTTGGGGTAGTCCGTGCGGCCCGTGGCCATGATGGCGTCGCCGCGCACGGCCTGGACTTCTTCCGGCAGGATTTCCGGCGTCGGATTGGCCAGCGCGAAGATCAGCGGTTGCGCGGCCATGGTCGCGACCATGTCGGCCTTCAGCACGCCGCCGGCCGACAGGCCCAGGAAGACGTCGGCGCCGGCAATCGCCTCGCGCAGGCTGCGCTGCGAGGTCGGCTGCGCGAAGACGGCCTTGTCCGGGTCCATCAGCTCGGTGCGCCCCTCGTAGACGACGCCGGCCAGGTCGGTCACCCAGATGTTCTCGCGCGGCAGCCCGAGCTTGACGAGCAGGCCCAGGCAGGCAAGCGCCGCCGCGCCTGCGCCCGACGTGACGAGCTTGACCTGCTTGATGTCCTTGCCGACGACCTTGAGGCCGTTCAGGAAGGCCGCGCCGACGAYGATGGCGGTGCCATGCTGGTCGTCGTGRAASACGGGGATCTTCATGCGCTCGCGCAGCTTGCGCTCGACATAGAAGCAGTCCGGCGCCTTGATGTCTTCGAGGTTGATGCCGCCGAAGGTGGGCTCCAGCGCGGCGATGCAGTCGACCAGCTTGTCGAGGTCGTTTTCGGCCACCTCGAGGTCAAACACGTCGATGCCGGCGAACTTCTTGAACAGGACGCCCTTGCCCTCCATGACGGGCTTGGACGCCAGCGGCCCGATATTGCCTAGGCCCAGCACGGCCGTGCCGTTGGAGACGACGGCGACCAGGTTGCCGCGCGAGGTGTAGCGGAAGGCATTGGCCGGGTCCGCGACGATCTCTTCGCAGGCCGCAGCCACGCCCGGCGAGTAGGCCAGAGCCAGGTCGTGCTGATTGACGAGCTGCTTGGTCGCCGCGATGGCGATCTTGCCCGGCGTCGGGAACTCGTGGTACTCGAGAGCGGCCTGGCGGAGTTGGGCGCGTTTTTCTTCGGAGCTGGACATGGCGGGATCACAAGGTGCCGACGGGGCTGGAATCATGCCACCCAAGGGCGCGCCGGGCGCTGTGGATGTCCACAAGGTCTAATCGTGACCATGGGCGAATTCGATCTGATCCGGYGCTACTTCCAGCGCCCCGCGGTGGCTGGCGTCGAGGTGGGCGTGGGCGACGACTGCGCCGTGCTCGTGCCCACGCCGGGTGCGCGCTGGCTGGTTTCCAGTGACATGCTGGTCGAGGGCCGGCACTTCCTGTCGACGGTCGATCCGGTGCGCCTCGGCCACAAGGCGCTGGCCGTCAACCTGAGCGACCTGGCCGCCTGCGGTGCGACGCCGCGAGGCTTCACTTTGGCCCTGGCCCTGCCGCGCGTTGACGAAGCCTGGCTGTCCGGTTTCTCGCGCGGCCTGTTGGCTCTGGCCGACGCCCATGCCTGCCCGCTGATCGGCGGCGACACAACGCAGGGGCCGTTGAATCTCTGCATCACCGTCTTCGGCGAGGCGCCGCCGGGGCGGGCCTTGCTGCGCGGCGGCGCGCAAGTGGGTGACGAGATCTGGGTGTCGGGGCGGCTCGGTGATGCGCGGCTGGCGCTGGAGGTGTTCCGTGGCACTGTGGCCGTGGATGGCGCCGGCTTCGAGGAAGTGCGTGCCGCGATGGAGCTGCCAACGCCGCGCGTCGCACTGGGCCAGGCGCTGCGCGGCATCGCGACGGCGGCCATCGACGTGTCAGACGGGCTGCTCGGCGATCTGGGCCACATCCTGGCGGCTTCCCGCGTTGGCGCGCGTCTGGACGTCGATGCGCTGCCCCGCAGCGAGGTGCTGGCTGCGCAGGCGGCCGCCGTGCAGCAGGAATGCCTGCTGGCGGGCGGCGACGACTACGAACTGGTCTTCACCGCGCCAGCCGGTGCGCGGCTGCCCGATGTGGGCGTGGCATTGACGCGCATCGGCGTCATCGAAGCCGAGCCCGGGTTGCGCGTTGTCGACGCGCGCGGCGCAGTGGTTGAGCACGGCCTGCGCTCCTTCGACCACTTCAAGTCATGAGCGGCGCACCGATCCGTCCGACGCCGGCCTTCATGCTGCGCCACCCGGCGCGCTGGATCGCCCTGGGCTTCGGCAGCGGCCTGAGCCCCAAAGCGCCCGGTACCGTCGGCACCCTTTGGGCCTGGCTGGTGTTCTGGGTCATCTCGCCGTGGATGAGCGAGCTGGCCTGGGGCTTGCTGATCGGCATCGGCACGCTGGTGGGCTGGTGGGCCTGCACGCGCACGGCGCGCGACATGAACACGCCGGACCCCGGCTCCATCGTCTGGGACGAGGTGCTGGCCTTCTGGCTCATCCTGTGGCTGATCGCGCCGGTGGGCTGGCTGGGCCAGCTCATTGCCTTCGGCCTGTTCCGCTTCTTCGACGCCGCCAAGCCCGGGCCGGTAGGCTGGGCCGACCGGCTTTTCAAGGGCGAGCGCGGCGCCGCGGTCACCTGGGCGCAGGGCTTCGGCATCCTGTTCGACGATTTCGTCGCGGCCGGCTGTACGCTCGCYGTCATCGCGCTCTACCGCTTTGTGATGGGGTAAGCATGTTTGCCGACGACCTTGAACTGATCGACCGCATCGCCGTGGCGCTGATCCAGCGGCGCGAGCGCATCGGCACGGCGGAGAGCTGCACCGGCGGCCTCATCGCCGCCGCCTGCACCAGCCTGAGCGGCTCCAGCGCGTGGTTCGAGCGCGGCGTCGTCAGCTACAGCAACGAGGCCAAGGCCGAACTGCTGGGCGTGCCCAAGGGCCTGATCGCGCTGCACGGCGCCGTCAGCGCCGAGGTGGCCGAACACATGGCGCGTGGCCTGCTGGCGCACGCGCCCATCGATTGGGCACTGGCCGTCACCGGCGTGGCCGGGCCGACGGGCGGCAGCGAGGCCAAGCCGGTCGGCACCGTTTGGCTGGCCCTGGTGCATGCGGGGCGGCCGGCCCAGGTCTGGCGCGAGAACTTCAGCGGCGACCGCCATGCGGTGCGCTTGCAGACGGTGACGGCGGGTTTGACGGCGCTGTGTGAAGCGCTGGAAGACCGGGACAACTAGCCGAGCTTGGCCATCAGGCTCTCGGCCGTGACGACCGAGATGTCCGGCGGCTGCCAGCTCTTGGCCCAGGCGATGAACTGCTCCTGCGGCATGGGCTTGCTGATGAAGTAGCCCTGGCCTTCGTCGCAGCCCAGGCGGGCCAGCATGGCCCAGGCCTTGAGCGTCTCCAACCCCTCGGCGACGACGGTGAGGCCGAGGTTGTGCGCCAGCTCGATCGTCGAGCGCACGATGCGCGCGTCGTCGAGGTCACGCTCCATGGCCATGACGAAGCTCTTGTCGATCTTGAGCTCATCCACCGGCAGGCGCTTCAGGTAGGCCAGCGACGAATAGCCGGTGCCGAAGTCGTCGATGGACAGCTTGAAGCCCATCGCATGCAGATGCTCCAGTGTGGACAGGGCCCGCTCGGGGTCGTCCATGATGGTGCTCTCGGTGATCTCCAGGCACAGCGAGTCGGCCGACACCTGCAGCGGCGCCAGCATGGCCTCGATCTTGGCCGGTAGGTCCTGGTCCATCAGGTCGCGCGTGGACAGGTTGACCGACAGCCGCAGCGTCAGGCCCGCGTCCGCGGCCTGGCGCGCGAACCTGGCCGCGTTGGACAGCACCCAGGCGCTGAGCAGGCGGATGAAGCCCGTCTGCTCGGCAAAAGGAATGAACTGCATCGGCGGTACCAGGCCGCGCGTCGGGTGCTGCCAGCGCACCAGGGCCTCGGCGCCGAGAATCTTGCCCTGCTGCAGGTCGATCTTGGGCTGCAGGTACAGGCGCAGTTCATCTTTCTCGACGGCGTGGCGGAGCTCGGTCAACAGGGACAGCGACTCCTGGCTGCCGGCGTCCAGCTGGGCGTGGTAGATCAGGCTGCCGCACTGGCGGGCCTTGGCCGCATACATGGCCAGCTCGGCGCGGCCCAGCAGCAGGTTGACCTCACGGCCATGCGCGGGGAAGAGGGCGATGCCGATGCCGGCGCCGAGGTCGATGGTCTCGTTGTCGATCTGCAGCGGACGCTCGAAGTCCTTCAGGATGGCCAGCGCCGCCTCGCTGGCGGCATGGGCGTCCGTGTGCGCCAGCAGCACGGCGAACTCGTCGCCCGACAGCCGCGCGAGCACCGAATGCGCTGGCGCGCACAACGCCTGCAGGCGCTCGGCGACCGACTGCAGCAGGCGGTCGCCCACCTCGTGGCCGAGCACGTCATTGACGTGCTTGAAGCGGTCCAGGTCCAGCATCAGCACGGCACCCGGCGTGTTGCTGTGGGTCAGGTGGTGCTGCAGGAATTCGGCGAAACGCGCGCGGTTGGGCAGCAGCGTCAGCGGGTCGACGTAGGCCAGGTTGTTGACGAGGGCATCGCGGCGGCGGATGCCCTCACGCATGCTCTCCAGCGCCAGGGCCAGCTTGTGCACCTCCTCCAGCCGCGAGGTCGACGGCACGGGCGTGTCGTAGTCGCCGCGCTCCAGCCGGCGCGCCGAGGCCGACAGGGCCGTGATGGGATTGCTGATGCCGCGTGCCAGCAGCACGCTGACGAGGGCGAAGACGACGACGCCCAGCACGGTCAGGCCGAGCAGGACGAGCTGCAACTGCTGATAGGGCGCCAGGGCCGCGTCCAGCGACCGCAACAGCAGCACGCCAAGGGCTTGATCGCCACCGATCAGGGGCACGAAGAGGGCACGCATGCGTYCGCCGGCCAGCTCAACGATGCCGTCGGCTGGAGCCGCCTGACCCAGCGTAGCGCGCAAGGCGTTGACTGCGCTGCCATCGAGGTTGTCGACGGTGGTCTGCCACTGCTTGGTCGGACCTTGCAGCAGCACGACGCCTTGCAGCTCCGACAGCGCCTTGAGATCGTCCAGCACCTCGCGGTCCAGCGCAAAGGCCATCAACACCCAGCCCACCGGTGCCGGCGTGCGCACCTGCACGGCGACCACCTGGTAGACCTTGCTGCCCTGCACGGCCAGGGCCGCGCCATCCTTGCTGTGCACGAGCTGGCCCAGCGCGGCGCCGAAACCGGCCGCGCCGTCGCGGGTGGCGGCAACGAGGTGCTGCTGGTCATCGAAGTAGGCGACGACCGAGGCGCCGACGCGTTCGCCCTGATTGACGAGCGCGTCCTTGATGGTCTCTACGGTGCCGGCCTCGGCCAGCGACAGGCCGACGGTGCTGCGAAAGCCATAGTCCTTGGCCAGCAGCTCGGCCGCGTCGCGCAGCTTGCCGGCGCGTTGGTCGAGCAGGCGGCGCAGCACGCGTTCGCCGGTCTGCAGCTCGCTGGCGAGGGAATCCTCGGCGTTGTGCGTGATGCTGGCGTGGATGGCGCCGAAGCTGACCAGCTGCACGACCAGCAGCAGCGCCAGGAAGAGGGCGACGATGCGCCCCTCGAGGCGGCGCAGGTTCAGCCAGGCTGGCCAGCGCATTGCGGTGGCGTTACTCGGCGAGCGTGAGGGCCACGGGRCCCCCGCCCGCCGGCACTTCGAGCTTGACGCTTTGCAGGTTGGTTGACTTCTGGCCGCCATGCCAGGCCTTGGCGACGTGCTCGCCCACCGGCAGGTCAAACGCCACCTGGCCCTTGTCATCGGTGCGCCCGAAGGTCGGCGTGTCCACCACGACGATGTGGGCGCTCATGCGGTCGTGGATGTTGCAGCCCAGCGTGGCGACCCCCGGCTTGTCGAACACGATGGGCTCGGCCGGCGTGCCCGAGTAGAGCTTGATGTCGATGACCTTGATGGGCGAGAACGAGTAGACGTGATGCCGCACGGCGTCGAAGTTCGGGAAACTGACGGCCGTGCCCGTCTGCACGACGAGGAGCTCGGGTGTGAACTGGCGGTCGCGCTGGCCCATCTCGGCCTTGGTGGTGCTGGTCTTGCCAGTGCGGCCCTTGACCTCGATGGCCACCGCGGCGCCGGCCAGCGGCTGGCCGCCTGGCCCGTGCAACTGCACCGTGACGGGCACGGCGTGGGCCGCCAGCGAACTCAGCGCAAGAGCAGTAGGGACGAGTTTGTGAAGAGACGGCGGCATGACGGCAGGTTTACCGCCCCGACGATAGCCCAATCGGGGTCAACGGGCAGCCAGAACTGCCCCAGTTTTTCCGCTGGCGGCCTCGCCAAGCATCAGGGCCAGGCGGCGCAGCGCGGCCCAGGGGTCGCTGGGCCAGTCGGGGTGGCGCAGGCCTTTGACGAGGCCATCGCAGATCTGGGCAGCCTGCACGAGGGTGCCCGCCTGGGCGGCGTCCAGCCGCGGCGCGATGYGTTCAATGAGACGCTCCTTGGCGCCCCAGACGCGCGCCTCGCGCAGCGCCAATGGCAGCGGCTTGCCGGCGTCCAGCGCGGCGCGCACGCGGGCCAAAGCCCGCGCGTCCTCAGCCAGCGTCCAGTGCACCAGCACGGCGGCCTCGCCCTCGGCCTCCAGGCCGTCCAGCATGCGCAGCATGCGCGGAACAGCGCCCGACAGCACGGCCTCGCTGAGCTTGAAGACGTCGAAGCGCGCCACGTCCAGCACGGCCGCCTCGATCTGCTCCAGCGTCAGCTCGCCCTTGGGGTGCAGCAGGGCGAGCTTTTGCAACTCCTGGTGGGCTGCGAGCAGATTGCCCTCGACGCGGTCGGCGAAGAAGGCCAGGGCTTTCTGCCCATCCTCGCCCTCGGGCACCGACTGCCCCTGCGCGCGCAGGCGTTGGGCCAGCCAGGCGGGCAGCAGGCGTCGCTCCACGGGTTCGACGCGGATGGACGCGCCGTTGCCGTCCAGCGCCATGAACCAGGCGCTGGAGAGCTGGGTCTTGTCCAGCCGCGGCAGCGTGACCAGGGTCAGCACGTCGTCGGGCGCGGCCTGGGCATAGCGCTGCAGGGCCTCGGAGCCCTCCTTGCCGGGCTTGCCGCTGGGGATGCGGATCTCGATGAACTGGCGCTCGGAGAACAGGCTCATGGCCTGCGCGGCGGCCAGCACCGGTGCCCAGTCGAAATAGGCACCGCTGACGATGAAGATCTGCCGCTCGCCGAAGCCATTGGCGCGGGCGGCGGCGCGGATCTGGTCCGCCGCCTCCTGGGCGAGCAGCGGCTCGTCGCCGTGCACGGTGTAGATGCGGGCCAGGCCCTTGGCAAGGTGGGCGCTGAGGCCCTCGGCGCGCAGTTGCATTAGCCTTGGAGCTTCACGGCGGCGAGGCGGCGCATGACTTGCGCTATCGCGTCGGAGTGCATCGCGCCGTACAGGTTGGCAGCCTCCTGCTCCTTGGCCAGCGCCCAGGTCTCGGTGTAGGTCATGTCGCGGGCCAGGCGCAGCTCCACCTTGGGCACCAGCAGCTCGCCCGCCGCCGTGCGGATCAGGTAGTCGAACTGCAGGCGCAGCTGGAACTCACGCACCTGGCCGACGCTGGTGGACGCGACGACGGTGCGGTCGCGGAACTCGCGGGTGGCTTCCAGCACGACCTGGGCGCGAGCCGGGTCGTCCAGCAGTTGCACCGGCGTGCGCTTGATCTGGCGCTTGAGGCCGGCGGCCAGCGGCGATTCCGGCGGGAAGCCGGTCAGCGCCAGGGTCTGGAAGGAGAGCACGGGCTCGTGGCGCAACTCGAAGCCGCAGCCGGCGAGGGCTGCGAGGCTGAACAGAGCGATGCGGCGGTCCATCAGACGACGATGTTGACGAGGCGGCCAGGCACGATGACGACCTTCTTCGGGGCCTTGCCCTCGGCGAACTTGGCGAACTCCTCGGTCGCGAGCGCCGCAGCTTCAATGGCCGCCTTGTCGGCTGAGGCCGGCACCTTGACTGCGCCGCGCAGCTTGCCGTTGACCTGCAACATCAGCTCGATCTCGTCCTGGACCAGGGCCGCCTCATCGACTGTGGGCCAGGGTGCGTCGAGCAAGTCGCCGAGTTCGGCGGCAAAGCCGAGGTCTTGCCAGAGCTGATGGGCGATGTGCGGCGTGGCGGGGTAAAGCACGCGCAGCAGCACCGAGAAGCCGTCGCGCACTGCAGCCGCCTGGCCTTCGGCCTTGAAGCCTTCCAGCGCGTTCAGCAGCTTCATCGCGCCGGAGACGACGGTGTTGTACTGCATGCGCTCGTAGTCGTAGCTGACCTGCTTGAGCACGTTGTGCACCTCGCGGCGCAGCGCCTTGCCGTCGCCGTTCAGCGCGGCGAAGTCCTGGCCGCCTGACTTGATCGCGTCGACATTGCGCGCGCCGAAGTTCCACACACGCTTCAGGAAGCGGTGCGCACCTTCGACGGCCGCGTCGTTCCACTCCAGCGTCTGCTCGGGCGGGCTGGCGAACATGACGAACAGGCGGGCCGTGTCGGCGCCGTACTGGTCGATCAGCGCCTGCGGGTCCACGCCGTTGTTCTTGGACTTGGACATGGTCGTCATCTCGTACTCGAGCGGCGTGCCGTCCTTCTTCAGCTTGGCGCCGGCGATGCCGCCCTTGTCGTCGTGGATGACGTCGATCTCGTGGTCCCAGTAGTAGTCCTTGCCGCCACCCTCGGGCTTGTGGAAGAACGCGCCCTTCAAGACCATGCCCTGGGTCAGCAGCTTCTCGAACGGCTCGCTGATCGTCACCAGGCCGAGGTCGCGCATCGCCTTGGTCCAGAAGCGCGCATACAGCAGGTGCAGGATGGCGTGCTCGATGCCGCCGATGTACTGGTTCATCGGCATCCAGTACTTGGTGCCGTCCGCGACCATGGCCTGGTCGTTGATCGGGTCGCAGTAGCGCATGAAGTACCAGGACGAATCGACGAAGGTGTCCATCGTGTCCGTCTCGCGCTGGGCCGGCTTGCCGCAGCTCGGGCAGCCGACGTTCAGGAAGGCCGCGTGCTTGTTCAGCGGGTTGCCGCTGCCGTCGGGAATCAGGTCGTCGGGCAGCACGACGGGCAGGTCCTTCTCCGGCACCGGCACGACGCCGCAGGTTTCACAGTGAATGATGGGGATGGGGGTGCCCCAGTAGCGCTGGCGGCTGACGCCCCAGTCGCGCAGGCGCCAGGTGGTTTTCTTCTCGCCCAGGCCCTTCTCGGCGAGCAGCTCGGCGACCTTGTTGACGGCGTCCACGTGGCCCAGGCCATCCAGCACGCCGGAGTTGATGCAGCGCGCCTTGGACTTGTCGCCGTACCACTCGGCCCACTTCTTGTCGTCGTAGGCCTGGCCGTCAACGTCGATGACCTGCTTGATGGGCAGGCCGTACTTCAGCGCGAACGCGAAGTCGCGCTCATCGTGCGCCGGCACGCCCATGACGGCGCCGTCGCCGTAGCTCATCAGCACGTAGTTGCCAACCCAGACTTCGACCTGCGCGCCGGTGATGGGGTGGGTGACGAACAGGCCCGTGGGCACGCCCTTCTTGTCCTGCGTGGCCAGCTCGGCCTCGGTGGTTCCGCCGGCCTTGCATTCCTCGATGAAGCGGGCCACCTCAGGCTTGTCTTTGGCTGCAACGGTCGCGAGCGGATGCTCGGGCGCGACGGCGCAGAAGGTCACGCCCATGATGGTGTCGGCGCGAGTCGTGAACACACACAGGCGCCCGCCGCCGCCTTCGATGCTGTGCGGGAAGGCGAAACGCACTCCCTGGCTCTTGCCGATCCAGTTCTCCTGCATCAGCCGCACGCGCTCCGGCCAGCCGCTCAGGTAGTTGGGGTCGGCGGGGTCGGCCACGGCCGACAGCAGCTCCTCGGCGTACTGCGTGATCTTCAGGTAGTAGCCCGGGATCTCACGCTTTTCCACCAGCGCGCCCGAGCGCCAGCCACGGCCGTCGATGACCTGCTCGTTGGCCAGCACCGTCTGGTCCACCGGGTCCCAGTTGACAACTTGAGTGCGGCGCTCGGCGATGCCCTTTTCCAGCATCTTCAGGAACAGCCATTGGTTCCACTTGTAGTAGCTGGGCTGGCAGGTCGCGACCTCGCGGCTCCAGTCGATGGCCAGGCCCATGGCCTGCATCTGGCCCTTCATGTGGGCGATGTTGGAGTAGGTCCACTGCGCGGGCGGCACCTTGCCCTTCATCGCGGCGTTTTCAGCCGGCAGGCCGAAGGCGTCCCAGCCCATGGGCATCAGGACATTGAAGCCCTTCATCCGCAGCTGGCGCGCCAGCATGTCGTTGATCGTGTAGTTGCGCACATGGCCCATGTGCAGCTTGCCCGACGGGTAGGGCAGCATGGAGCAGGCGTAGAAGTGCGGCTTGCTCGCGTCTTCGGTTACGCGGTAGGCATCGCGCTCCGTCCAGTAGGCACGGGCGGCGGCTTCGATCTCGTTCGGGTTGTAGCTGGGCGCTTCGGTCTTGGCGTTCATACGCCAAATTGTATGGGTCGCCCCTCTGGCGACCCTTCGATCACGGTGCTGAAGCGGCGGCCTGGGCGACGAAGGCGATGCGGTTCAATCCCGCGGCCTGCACCCAGCCGATCAGTTCGGCGACCTGGCCATAGGGCACGGCGCGATCAGCGCGCAACTGCACTTCCAGCTGCGCGTTGGCACGGCCGAGTTCGCCGATGCGCTTTTGAAAAGCCATGGCGTCGAGCTCGTCGTCGCCCAGATGCAGCTTGCCGTCCGGCGTGATGGCCACGGCGATGAAGCTCGGCGCGTCGCTGGGCGTCGCAGCTTCGCTCTTGGGCAGGTCCAGGCGCAGCGAGGCGGTCATCAGCGGTGCAGTGATCATGAAGATGACCAGCAGCACCAGCATGACGTCGATCAGCGGCGTCATGTTGATGTCGCTCATCGGGCGAGCGGCGTCAGGCCTTTCAAGTCGCCCGAAGCTCATGATCAATCGTGGTCCAGCAACTCGCGCAGGTCGTGCGCGAAACCTTCGAGGTCGGCCTCGCAGGCCGCAACCAGCTTGCCGAAGACGTTGTAGGCCAACACGGCAGGAATGGCCACGGCCAGACCGGCGGCCGTCATGATCAGCGCCTCGCCGACGGGCCCGGAGATCTTGTCGATGGTGATGTTGCCGGCCGCGGAAATGCTGGCCAGCGCGTGATAGATGCCCCAGACGGTGCCGAACAGGCCCACGAAGGGGGCCGTCGCGCCAACGGAGGCCAGCAGCACCTGGCCGAACTGGAGCTTGGCCAGCACGGCATGCAGCGCGTCGCGCAGGCGGCGGGTCAGGCGGGATTCACGTTTGCCGGCGGCGTCCAGCGTGGCGCTGCGGGTCTCGGCCGTGGCGGCGTCCAGCAGCGGCAGCAACAGGCCTTCGGTGTCGAAGCTCAGCAGCGCACTGCGGCCCTCAGCAACACCGGCCGCGCCCCAGAAGGCCGGCACCGCGCGCACGAGGCCGCGGCGGGCGCGGCGCAGCAGCCAGGCCTTCCACAGGATCAGCGCCCAGGCGCTGACCGACATGGCCAGCAGCAGCAGCGCCACCGCGCGACCGACCAGGTCGCTTTGGGCCCAGAAGTCCGCGAAGCCGCCCATATCAGCCGTTGAATCCGAGGACGTCGTTCATGCCGAACAGGCCGGCCTTCTTGCCGCCGGCCAGAAAGCGCGCGCAGCGCAGGCTGCCCTGGGCATAGATGCCGCGGTTGGTGGCCTTGTGGCTGACCTCGATGCGCTCGCCGATGCCGGCGAACAGGACGGTGTGGTCGCCGATGATGTCACCGCCACGCACGGTGGCGAAGCCGATGGTGGACGGGTCGCGCGCGCCCGTGACGCCTTCGCGGCCATACACGGCGCTAGTCTTCAGGTCGCGGCCCAGGGCGTCGGCGACGACCTGGCCCATCTGCAGGGCCGTGCCGCTGGGGGCATCCACCTTCATGCGGTGGTGGGCCTCGACGATCTCGATGTCATAGCCCTCGTTCAGCGCGCGGGCGGCCATGTCCAGCAGCTTGAGCACGACGTTGACGCCAACGCTCATGTTGGGCGCGAAGACGACGGCGGTGCGCTCGGCGAATCTGGCGATCTCGGCCTTCTGGGCTTCGTCGAAGCCGGTCGTGCCGACCACGGCCTTGACGCCCAGTTCGGCGCAAACAGCCAGATGAGCCAGCGTCGCCTCGGGGCGGGTGAAGTCGATCATCACGTCGGCGCCGGCCAGGCCCGCGCGGACGTCGTCGCCCCTATCCAGCGTGACGTGCAGACTGCAGTCGTCGGCCGCCTCGACGGCCTCGATGAGCATCTTGCCCATGCGCCCGGAGGCGCCCATCACTGCGACCTTGATCACGAGCCCGAACCCGGCTTGGCGTCCAGCGGCGGATAAGTGCGGCCCGGCGCCGGGCCTTCGGCGGCGGCCGTGGGCGCGGCCTCGGTGCTCTTCTTGGGCGGGGGCAGGGCGTCGCGCTCGGCCTCGCTCAATTCCAGCTTCGGGTTCTTGCTGCTCGGCTTGAAGGTGTTGATGGCGGCCACGAAGTCGTTCTCGGCCGGCAGGTCGTCGGGCACATCCAGGGACTTGAGCTTGTCGCCGTCGAACAGGGCCACAACCAGGCGCTGCTGCGGCGCGGCACCCTGGCGGCGGATCGTGAAGACATAGTCCCAGCGCGCCTCGTGGAAGACGTCTGTCAGCAGCGGCGAGCCGAGCAGGTCGCGCACCTGCGCCTTGGGCATGCCGGGCTTGACGCGGGCGACCATCTCCTTGGTCAGCACATTGCCCTGCACGACCTCGACGCGATAGGGCGTCAGCAGGCCCAGCACCTTTTCGCCGGTGACCGACGGCAGGCTTGGCAGGGAATCCCAGGTGGGTAGGTAGGAGCAGCCGCCGAGCAGTGCAAGCAGCGGGAGAGAGGCAAGCAGGGGACGCATCGGGCGGCTGGCTGAAGGGGCAGGAAGGGGACGGGAAGCGCCGGCCGGCAGGCCGGCTGGCTATGATCGGCGGATTCTAGCGGGGCCCTCCCTGGCCTCCTTTGCTCCCCGCCATGCCCTCTTCCGCCAAGAACCAGACCAGCGACATCAAGAACAGCGGCCTCAAGGCGACGCTGCCGCGCATCAAGATCCTCGAGATCTTCCAGCGCGCGGCGCAGCGTCACATGACCGCTGAAGATGTTTACAAGGCTTTGCTTGGCGAGGGCGCCGACATCGGCCTGGCGACGGTCTATCGCGTGCTGCAGCAGTTCGAGCAGGCGGGCCTGTTGAGCCGCAACCATTTCGAGACCGGCAAGGCCGTCTATGAGCTCAACGAGGGCCGCCACCACGACCACCTCGTTTGCCTGAACTGCGGCAAGGTCGAGGAGTTCTTCGACCCCGGCATCGAGGAGCGCCAGCACGCCATCGCGGGCGAACGTGGCTTCCAGCTGCAGGAGCATTCGCTGGCGCTGTACGCGACCTGCCTGAAGACGGACTGCCCGAACCGCAGCTGAGCGCTCCCCTCGGGCGAGGGGCTTCAATCCATCGAGCCGTTGTCGATGGCGCGCTGGTGGCGCTCGACGAACTCCTTGTAGGTGTCGATACCGCGCAGCTGCAGGATGGTGTTGCGCACGGCGGCCTCCACCAGCACGGCCAAGTTGCGGCCCGCGTCCACGGCGATGACGACCTTGCGCACCGGCATGCCCAGCACATCCTCATACAGAGGCTCATAGGGCAGGCGCTCGAAGTCGCGCTCCATCGTCTCCTTGCGCACCAGGTGGACGATGAGCTTGAGGCGCATCTTGCGGCGCACCGCCGTCTCGCCAAAGATGGACTTGATGTCGAGCAGGCCGATGCCTCGTACTTCCAGCAGATTGAGCAGCAGCTCCGGGCAGCGGCCTTCGATGGCGGTCTGGGCGATGCGGAAGAAGTCGACCGCGTCGTCGGCGACCAGGCCATGGCCGCGCGAGATCAGCTCCAGGCCGAGTTCGCTCTTGCCCAGGCCCGATTCGCCGGTCAGCAGCACGCCCAGGCCCAGGATGTCCATGAAGACACCGTGGCGGGTCGTGCGGTTGGCGAACAGCTGGGACAGGTAGCCGCGCACCAGGTCGATGACATGGCCGGCGGATTCGTTGGTGCGGAACAGCGGAATTTCGGCCCGGTCGCACATGGCGACGAGGCGCGGCGGCGGCAGGGTGTCGTCGGCGACGATGATGACCGGCGGCTCCAGCGTGACGATGCGGGAAATGCGCCGGTCCTGAACGTCGGTGCCTTCCTGGTTCAGATAGGCCACCTCACGACGGCCGACGATCTGGACGCGGTAGGGATGGATGTAGTTCAGGTAGCCGACCAGGTCGGCCGCACTCTGCGCATCGCGCACGGCCGCTTCGTCGAAGCGGCGTTCCGGGTGGGCGTGGCCGGCGATCCACTCCCAGCGCAAGGCCTCGCGGTGCTCTTCGAAAAGCCTTTCCGCGCTGATCGAGGTGGGTTTCAAACTAAGGGTTTACGCGAAGCGTCGAAAAGCGGCATCAAGCGACTGATTTCAGCGGCTCCCAGGCCGCAATCAGCTTGTGCAGGGTGGCGGCGTCCGGCTCGGCCTTGAGCTGCTCGCGCAGTTCGCGGTCGGACAGCATCTCGGCGATCTCGGACAGGATCTCCAGATGACGCTGCGTGGCCGCTTCGGGCACGAGCAGGAAGATCAGCAACCCGACGGGTTCGTCATCCGGCGCATCGAAGCCGATGGGCTGGGCCAGCCGCAGCACCGCAGCCAGCGGGTTCTTCAGGCCCTTGACGCGGCCATGCGGGATGGCGACGCCGTGTCCCAGGCCGGTCGAGCCCAGACGCTCGCGGGCGAAGAGGTTGTCGGTGACCAGCGCCCGGCCCATCTGGTGGTGGTTTTCGAACAGCAAGCCTGCATGTTCAAAGGCGCGTTTCTTGCTGGACGCATCCACGTTCACCAACACGTTGTCGGCAGGCAGGATGGCGGCGAGACGGTTCATGGGTTGAGGCCAAGCATCGGGGGCGCCGGATAGGCGCGGCCGTGCCGGGCTGGTGGGTCAATCAGAGCGACAGATTATGGAACCGTGCGTCGTTTTGGGGTGGGCGGTAGCCCCTAGAGACGTGGAAAACACCTCTGACCACCCATGAATGCGGGTTTTTGCGGCACTGCAGCAACAACCGATTGCCGCGAGCAGCCATGGATTGTGCATCGCAAAAACAAAAGCGGCCCGCAGGCCGCCGCGAGATGAGCCAGGGGCTTCAGCGTGCGGGTACCTCGAGGCGCTTGGCCGAGGCGTGGTGATGGTCCTGCACCTTGTCCTTGTGGCGGCAGACCTGACGATCCAGCTTGTCCATCAATTGATCAATGGCGGCGTACAGATCCTCGTGGGATTGCTCGACAAAGATGTCGCGGCCCTTCACATGCAGGGTCACTTCGGCGCGCTGGCGGCGTTCCTTCTCCTTTTGCTTCTCTACGGTCAGCAGGACGTTGATATCAACGACCTGGTCGAAGTGGCGGGTCACACGGTCCAGCTTGGTGAGTACGTACTCGCGCAGAGCGGGCGTGACTTCGAGATGATGGCCACTGATCGTCAGATTCATAAAGCCTCCTTTCAGAGGAATGGGTCGGAAAACAAACCAGAAAACTGAGAAAAAACAGACGAAGGGGGAGGGAGGAGGAGGGTCTTTCGGGTAGCGGAGGTGGGTGGGAGTGGGGAAATCGACGAGTCCAGTTTGCTCGCGAAGCCGCGGCATGACAAGGGGATGACGGTGACCGTTTGTCGGCTGGAGGGCCTCGTTTTCGCGGCTTCTTTCACGTCTTGAGCGGGTGCAATAATCCGCGGCTATTCACCCTACGGAGCCCTTCTTGGACAGCGATCACCCTCGGTGACCGTCCACTCCCGCTGCCGGCCTTCCTGAGGCCCCGCCCGGAGTGAGACGGTTGACCTGAATCCCGCCACCCCGGACGGCGCTGCGCCGTCGTCCTCCGCCAGTCTGGCCAGCGCTGCCAGGAGACGATGCATGCTGAATGTGTTCACGCTGGACAACGGGCGCCTCAAGGGYGGCCTGTTCCAGGAAGAAATCGAAACCGCCGAGGACCTGGCCCAGTCGCGCCCGGTCTGGGTCGACCTGGAAAGCCCGAGCGCCGAGGAGAAGGGCTGGATCCGCGACCGCTTCGGCCTGACCATCCCCGAGGACATCGTCGACGAGGACCTGGAGGAATCGGCGCGCTTCTACGAGGAAGACAACGGCGAGCTGCACATCCGCTCCGACTTCCTCATCGAGGGCGACGAGGGCCCCGACGGCAAGTCGGCGCGCAATGTGCGCGTGGCCTTCATCCTCTTCAACAACATCCTGTTCTCCATCCACAACGAGGACCTGCCGGTGTTCCGCCTGCTGCGGCTGCGCGCGAGGCGCATTCCGGCCTTGATCGAGGACGCCAAGGACGTGCTGCTCAAGCTCTACGACGCCGACGCCGAGTACTCGGCGGACGTGCTGGAGGGCATCTACGACAAGCTTGAGGCCGTCAGCGTTCGCGTGCTGAAGAGCGACGTGACCGACGCCGCCGCCGGCGAGGTGCTGTCGGCCATTGCGCGCGAGGAAGACTTGAACGGCCGCATCCGCCGCAACGTGATGGACACGCGCCGTGCTGTCAGCTTCATGATGCGCAGCCGCATGCTCAACGCCGAGCAGTTCGAGGAATCGCGCCAGATCCTGCGTGACATCGACTCACTCGACTCACACACCGCTTTCCTCTTCGACAAGATCAACTTCCTGATGGATGCGACCGTCGGCTTCATCAACATCAACCAGAACAAGATCATCAAGATCTTCTCGGTGGCCAGCGTCGCCCTGCTGCCGCCGACGCTGATCGCATCGATCTACGGCATGAACTTCAAGAATATGCCGGAACTGGAGTCGAGCTGGGGCTACCCATTCGCCCTCGTGCTGATGCTGTTGTCCGTCGCGGCACCCTTCATCTACTTCCGCCGCAAAGGATGGTTGAAATAGTCCAGGCGCACCTCACACGCGGCTGAAAAAAGGCCTGCGTCGCGTGGACGCAGGCCTTGGTCATAAAAGCGGCCGCAGAACGCCTCGAAGCCAACGAGGGAGGGAGGGAGGAGGAGGAGAACGGCTTCGAGATTGCTGCTCTGAGATCAGAGAGGTTGCGCGACCTAAATTCGTGGTTGAGCGGAGAGTGCGAGCCGAGCCAGGACTCGGGTTTTTACTGGTGTGTAGCCTGAGAGTGGGCACTGAGCGCGAAATTCCAAGGCCGTGTACCGGTTTCCTGTGACGATTGTTGTCC
>NZ_JBFULE010000019.1:0-24673 GCF_056400485.1 Roseateles sp. P5_B10 | reverse complement strand
AACCCCTTTCATCCGCCGCGACACCAACGCCTGGCGCCTGCAAGTCTGGATCTCCTTCGGCCTCAGCGTCACGCTGTGCGGCTCGGGGCTGGCCTGGCTGCCGGGGCAGGATCTGGACCGCGCCTTCATGGTCATGGGCTATGTGTTCTGCCTTTCCACCGCCTTTGCGCTGGCCAAGTTCATCCGCGACAACCAGGACCGCCAGGTCGACACGCCGATGTGGCGCCTCGTTGTCTGGTGCGGCTTCGCGCTCGCCATGGGCCTCACCGGCTGGGGCCTGTGGCGCATGGAGATCCAGCCCGTCTGGAAAGCCTACCTCGGCGTCTGCTGGCTCTACCTGATCTCCAACGTCTTCACGCTCGCCAAGATGCTGCGCGACGCCCACGATGCCGACATGCTCGAAGCCCGCATGCAGGGCCGCCGTGAAGCGGCTGCGCAGGCTGACGCCGCAGCCCAATAACCCAAGGAGCCTTTGATGAAGCGCCTGCTCGCCCTCTCCAGCCTGTCACTCGCCCTGGCCCTGCCCGCCCAGGCCCACAACAGCCCGTCCGAGGCCAGCGCGGTGCTGTCCCTGGCGCCCGTCGTGCTGTCGGTCGGCGCGGTCAGCGCCGGCGGCGTCGCACTCAGCGCCATCCCCGCCGGCATCCTGTCGGCCGGCGTGACGTTGGTGGTGGTGTCCGTCGAGGTCGTCGGCAGCGCGACGGTCTGGGTCCTGGAGCGCGCCTCCGACGGCGCCCGCATCAGCATCAAGGCCACCGGCAAGCTGGCCGAGGGCGTCGTCGTGTCCACCGGTGCGGCCGTCGTCGTCTCCGTCATCGGCGCGGGCACCCTGCTGTCCGCCGCCGGCGAGGTCATCGCCTTCATCCCCAATGAGATCGGCAAGGCCCTGCTCTACAACGAGCAGGTGAGCCGTTGAGGCAGGCCCTCGCCCTGGCCGGCGCACTGGCTGTCGCAACCGCCGCCCACGCCGGCCGGCCTTGCGAGGAGAAGCAGCCAACGGCGCGCCAGATCGAGCAGGGGCTCAACCTCGCCCAGGCCACGGCCCGCCAGCTCGATGCCAGCGGCGCCCAGGTCGTCGTCCTTGCCCGCGCGGGGCAGGACCTCTCCAAATACGGCCTGCAATGGTCCCACCTGGGCTTTGTGTACAAGGACACGACGCAGCAGCCGGCCGTCTGGCGCGTCATGCACAAGCTCAACAACTGCGGCACCGACCATGCGGCGCTGTATCGCCAGGGTCTCGGTGAGTTCTTCCTCGACAACCCGCACCGCTACCAGGCCGCCTTTGCCGTGCTCAAGCCTGAGTTGCAGCAGGCCTTGCTCCCCGTGCTGACGGACAACAGCCGTGTGGCGCGTTTCAACGAGCGCCGCTACAGCATGGTGGCCTATGCCTTCGGCACCACCTACCAGCAGAGCAACCAGTGGGTGCTGGAGACCCTGGCAGGCAGCGCCGGCTCCGGCATCTCCAATCGACGCGACGCCCAGGCCTGGCTGAAGTCCCAGGGCTACCAGCCTACCGACCTGCACCTGTCCACACTGACCCGCCTGGGCGGCCGCATGACCCAGGCCAACATCGCTTTCGACGATCATCCGAGCGCGCGTCGTTTCAGCAGCCATATCGACACCGTCACCGTGGATTCGATGTTCACGTGGATGCAGCGCGCCGGCCTGTCCCAATCACCCCAACTCGTCCAGCAATGACGGAATAGCCCACCCCCTACCGGCTTCGCCGGCCCCCTCAAGAGGGCACCGCCAGTGGACCGGCAAAGCCGGATCCACGGCAGTCACTGGGTGGTGCACCATGACTCGGCCCATCCCCCTCTCCGGAACAACGCATGTCTGATCCTCATTCGCATCCGAATCAATTTGCGCTGCTGGGCCAGCGCCGCTTCGCGCCCTTCTTCTGGACGCAGTTCCTCGGCGCCGCGAACGACAACGTCTTCAAGTTCGCGTTCACGCTGATGATCACCTACCAGCTGCAGCTGGACTGGCTGCCGTCCAAGATGGCGGGCCTGGTCATCGGGGCGCTGTTCATCCTGCCCTATGTGCTGTTCTCGGCCACCAGCGGCCAGCTGGCCGACAAGCACGACAAGGCCAGGCTGATGCAGCTCGTCAAGAGCCTGGAGATCGCCATCATGGTGATCGCGGCCTGGGGCTTCTACGCGGCCAATGTGCCGGCGCTGCTGGGATGCGTCTTCCTGATGGGCCTGCACTCGACGCTGTTCGGTCCGGTCAAGTACGCCTACATGCCGCAGCAGCTCAGCGAGCGCGAGCTGACCGGCGGCAATGGCATGGTGGAGATGGGCACCTTCGTCGCCATCCTGCTGGGGCAGCTGCTTGGCGGCATCCTGGTCGATACACCGGTCGTCGGTCCCCAGCACGTGGCCTGGGCCTGCCTGGCGCTGGCCGTGGCCGGCCGGGTCACCGCGCAAGCCATTCCCGCCAGCCCGTCGACCGACCCCGACCTCGTCATCAACTGGAACCCCTTCACCGAGACTTGGCGCAATCTGAAGATCGCACACGAAGGCCTGGCGGTGTTCCGCTCGCTGCTGGGCATTTCGTGGATGTGGTTCTTCGGCGCCGTGTTCCTGAGCAACTTTCCCGCGTTCGCGAAGGAAGTGCTGCATGGCAGCCCGCAGGTGGCGTCGCTGCTGCTGGCGGTGTTCTCCATCGGCATCGGCATCGGCTCGCTGATGTGCGAAATGCTGTCCAAGCGCCATGTCGAGATCGGCCTCGTGCCGCTCGGCGCCATCGGCATGAGCGTGTTCGCCATCGACCTCTATTTCGCCGCGAGCGGCCTGCCCGCCAGCGAGCCCTACAGCGTCAGTGCCTTCCTGGCCGTCACGGCGCACTGGCGCGTGCTGGCCGACCTGACGCTGCTGGCGCTGTTCGCCGGCCTGTACAGCGTGCCCATGTATGCGCTGATCCAGCTGCGCGCCCAGCCCAGCCACCGTGCCCGCATCATCGCGGCCAACAACATCCTGAACGCGGTCTTCATGATCGCCAGCTCGGTCATCGCCGGCGCCATGCTGGGCGCGGGCCTGACCATCCCGCAGATCTTCCTGGCGGTCGGCATCGCCAACGCGGTCGTCGCGTTCTACATCTTCCTCATCGTGCCGGAGTACCTGCTGCGCTTCGCTGCCTTCGTGCTGACGCGCATCGTCTATCGCTTTCGCGTCGTCAACGACGAGCGCATCCCGACCACCGGCCCGGCCGTGCTGGTCTGCAACCACGTCAGCTTTGTCGACGCCGTGCTGCTGATGGCCGCCAGCCCTCGGCCCATCCGCTTCCTGATGGACGCGCAGATCTTCCGCATCCCCGTGCTCGGCTGGATGTTCAAGCTCGCCAAGGCCATTCCGATCGCGCCGCAGAAGACCGACCCGGCCACCTATGAAGCCGCCTTCGCGGCCGCCCGGGCCGTGCTGGCCGATGGCGAGATGGTCTGCATCTTCCCCGAGGGCGGCATCACGCGCGACGGCGAGCTGCAGCCTTTCAAGGGCGGCGTCATGAAGCTCATCGAAGGCATGCCCGAGGTGCCCGTCATCCCGATGGCGCTGGGCAATCTGTGGGGCAGCTATTTCTCGCGCGTCGAGGGCGGCAAGGCGATGGTCAAGCCGATGCGGCGCGGGGTGTGGAGCCCGGTCAGCCTGACAGTGGACCGGCCGATGCCGATGGCCACCGTGTCGCCTGATGGCCTGCGCACCCGCGTACAGGCGCTGCTGGCCGGAGCAGCGTCATGAGCGAGGACGTCAACCCCGTCGGACGGGCATCGCTCATCCTCGTGCTGATCGTGGCCACGCTGGGCTTTGGCGCAGCAGGCCTGTGTGGCGCGGCCTTCACGCTGATGTCGCTGCCCGACATGTTCTCCAACAGGGCTGAGAACTATGCGGGCGCCATACTCGTCATCGCGGTGCCCAGCCTGCTGATCGGCGGCGGCCTGACCTGGTGGTGCGGGCGGGCGCTATGGCGGCAGTTCAAGCGCCAGCCTTGATCGCCGACGCCACCACAGCCGCCTGGGTTCACAGCGCTTTTGCCTACGCGGGCATGGCCATCGGCGCGGCGATGTGGCGCGCCACGCTGCGGCGCCAGCCCACCGGCGGCGCGCTGGCACCAGGCAACTTTGGCGTGCTCGTCGGCCTGTTGATCGGCGCGGCTCTGGGCAACAAGCTCGTCTTCCTCATCGAGCGGCCGGACGTGGCGCTGGCCATCTGGCAGGGCCAGGCCCTCGCGCCTGGCCAAAGCATCGTCGGCGGCCTGCTGGGCGGGCTTCTTGGCGTGGAGATCGCCAAGAAGCTGACCGGCCAAACCCGCAGCACCGGCGACGCCATGGTGCTTCCCATCGCCGTCGGCCTCGCCATTGGTCGCATCGGCTGCTTCCTCGCCGGCCTGCATGACGACACCTACGGGCTGCCGACGGCGTTGCTCTGGGGCGTGGACTTCGGCGACGGCATCCCGCGGCACCCAACCCAGCTCTACGAGATCGCCGTCGTGCTGGTCCTCGGCATCACGCTGAGCCGCGCGCGCTTCACCACACCCGGCCTGGCCTTCAAGCTCTTCCTGAGCGCCTACCTGCTGTGGCGCTTCGCAGTCGAATTCCTCAAGCCCGTGCCGGTCCCTTATCCGCTCGGCCTGTCCGGCATCCAATGGACCTGCCTCATCGCGCTCGCCGTCTACACCCCCATCGTGCTGCGCGCCTGGCGCCGGCCGCCCTTGCTCGCCACGCCATGACCCGCAAAGTCCGTCCCTACCTGTTCTACGACACGACGCAGTCCGTCTGCACGACCTGCCTGCGCCCTGTCGAAGCCAAGATCGTCATCAAGGACGATCACGTCTACATGGACAAGTGGTGCCCCGCGCACGGCACCGAGCGCGTGCTGGTCAGCGACGACGCGGCCTACTACCGGCAGTGCCGCGAGGTGTTCGTCAAGCCACCAGAGATGCCGCAGAGATTCGCGACGCCGATGAAGTACGGCTGCCCCTATGACTGCGGCCTGTGCCCCGACCACATGCAGCACAGCTGCCTGTCCCTCATCGAGATCAGCGACCACTGCAATCTGCGCTGCCCGACCTGCTATGCGGGCTCAGGCCCCGAGCGGCTCAGCCACCGCACGATGGAGGAAGTCATCGCGATGCTGGACGCCGTCGTGGCCAGCGAGGGCGAGGCCGACGTCGTGCAGATCTCGGGTGGCGAGCCGACGCTGCACCCGCAATTCTTCGACATCCTCGACGCTGCCAAGGCCCGGCCCATCAAGCACCTGATGGTCAACACCAACGGTCTGCGCATCGCCCAGGACGAAGCCTTTGCCGAGCGGCTGGCCGGCTATGCACCGGGGCTGGAGGTCTATCTGCAGTTCGACTCGCTGCGGCGCGAGGCGCTGATGGACCTGCGTGGCGCCGACCTGCGCGGGCCGCATGACGCTGCGCTGGCCAGGCTGGACGCGCTGGGCATCTCGACCACGCTGGTCATGACCGTCAAGCGCGGTGTGAACGACGACGAGATCGGCGACGTGATCCGCCACGGCCAGAGCTATGCCTGCGTACGCGGCGTGACGCTGCAGCCCATCCAGAACGCCGGCCGCGTCGAGGCCTACGACGCCGCGAAGCACCGCCTCACCGTCAGCGAGCTGCGCCGCCGCATCGCCGAGCAGAGCGGTGTGTTCACGCTGGCCGACGTGCTGCCGGTGCCCTGCAACCCCGACACGCTGGCGATGGCCTACGCCTTGCGCGGCCCGAACGGCCTGGTGCCCCTGACCCGCTTCCTCGACGCCGCCACGCTGCTGTCCGGCGACCGCAGCACCATCGTCTTCGAGKGCGACCCGGCGCTGAAGGCCTCGGTCTTCAAGCTGTTCTCGACCAACCACTCGCCCGAGAGCCAGTCCAACTGCCTGTCCGAGCTGCTGTGCTGCCTGCCCAAGATCGACGCGCCCCAGCTCAGCTATCGCGACGTCTTCCGCGTGCTCATCGTTCAGTTCATGGACGCCCAGTCGCTGGACATCCGCGCGCTGAAGAAGAGCTGCATCCACATCGCCAGGCCGGACGGCCGCATGGTGCCCTTCGAGGCCTACAACCTGTTCTATCGCGACGAGCGCCAGACCGAGCTGGCTCACATCCGCGCCGAGATCGATGCGCAGCGCGAGCAGCGCCTGCACTTCAAGCCGAAGGCGGTTCCACTCGTGCGCGCCTGAACAACCGCTTCACCCTTAGCTTGATCGCCCGCGCGGTACGCCAGGCCGAGCTGGCCCGCACCCAGGCCAGCAGCTCCGTCTTCCAGGCCGTCCAGCGGGTGTAGAAGCGGGCGAACCACGGCAGCTGCATCAGCGCCGGCTGGATGAGCTGGAACAACCATGCCAGCAGCGCCGTGCCCAGCAGTTTGGCCGCAACGACGATGCCCACGCCCAGCATGACGTGGCCCTCGGCCACCAGCCAGACGGCAGCCAGCTTGATCGGCAGGATCAGCAGGCTGGGCAGCACCAGCACGACGAAAGCCCAGCGCGGCGGCAGGCGCTGGAGCAGGGCCTCGAACTGGCGGATGAGCGGCAGCTTGGCCAGCAGCGCGAAGACGCGCCGCAACGGCTCCCAACCCCATTCCTCGAACAGGATGAGCAGGGCCAGGACGACGCGGATGAGCCAGCGCAGCGGAGCGAGCATCGACTTCAACATGGTCGGGGATCATGCCAGGGCGACGACGCAGTGCCAGAATCCCGGCGGCCCGTTGCGCCGGCCCGATTTCAGGCCATGGACGACCCGGTTTTTCCAGCTGCGTGACACCCCCACCGGGGATCTGTCCGCCGGGCAAGGGTGACGCAGGCGATCGCTAGCCGCTGATGACGCCGGCCGCGCGCAGATGCTCGAATGCCACGGCGGCGGCCTCGTCCGGCGACAGCGTGGCGGTCTGCAGGTGCAGCTCGGGCGACACCGGCGGCTCATAGGGCGAATCGATGCCGGTGAAATCCTTCAGCAGGCCGGCGCGGGCCTTTCGGTACAGCCCCTTGGGATCGCGCGACTCGGCAACGGCCAGCGACACGTCCACGTAGACCTCGAAGAACTCACCCGGTGCGAAGCGTTCGCGCACCGCCTGGCGGTCGCGCCGGAAGGGCGAGATCAAGGCCACGATGACGATCAGGCCCGCATCGGCCATCAGCCTTGCGACCTCGCCCACGCGGCGCACGTTCTCGGCCCGGTCTTCGGCGCTGAAACCGAGGTCGCGGTTCAGGCCGGTGCGCAGAACGTCACCGTCAAGCAAGCAGGTGAGCAGGCCATGGGCACGCAGGCGTTGATCAAGCCGACCGGCCAGCGTGGACTTGCCGGCGCCCGACAACCCTGTCAGCCAGACCACCGCGCCGCCAGGACGTTCCACTGCGGCGCTCATGTTCAGATGCCGCGCGCCCGATCGGCGTGGAACTGCACCCGCCAGGCCTCAAAGCGGCCCGCATCCAGCGCGTCGCGCATCTCCTGCATCAGGTTCAGGTAGTAGTGCAGGTTGTGCACGCTGGTCAGCATCGGGCCTAGCATCTCGCCACAGCGGTCCAGGTGGTGCAGATAGGCGCGGCTGAAGCCCTTGCAGCATTCGCAGCTGCAGGTCTCGTCGACCGGCTTCTCGTCGGCCTTGTAGCGGGCATTGCGCAGACGCAGGTCGCCAAAGCGCGTGAACAGATGGCCGTTGCGCGCATTGCGGGTGGGCATCACGCAGTCGAACATGTCGATGCCCTGGGACACGCCTTCGACCAGGTCCTCCGGCGTGCCCACGCCCATCAGATAGCGCGGCTTGTTCGCCGGCAGCTGGTGGCCGGTGTGTTCCAGGATGCGCTGCATCTCGGCCTTGGGCTCGCCGACTGACAGGCCGCCGATGGCGTAGCCCGGCAGGTCCAGTTCGGCAAGGCCCGCCAGCGACGCGTCGCGCAGGTTGGTGAACATGCCGCCCTGCACGATGCCGAACAAGGCGTTCGGGTTCTCAAGGCGGTCGAACTCGGTGATGCAGCGCCTGGCCCAGCGCAGGCTCAGCTCCATCGAGGTCTTCGCCTCTCGCTCGGTCGTCAGCACGCCCTTGCTCTCGTAGGGCGTGCATTCGTCGAACTGCATGACGATGTCGGAATTGAGGATGGTCTGGATCTGCATGCTGACCTCGGGGGTCAGGAAGAGCTTGTCACCGTTGACGGGCGAGGCGAACTTGACGCCCTCCTCGCTGATCTTGCGCATGGCGCCCAGGCTCCAGACCTGGAAGCCGCCCGAGTCGGTCAGGATGGGCTTGTTCCAGCTCTCGAAGCGGTGCAGGCCGCCGAACTGGGTGACGACGTCCAGGCCCGGCCGCATCCAAAGGTGGAAGGTGTTGCCCAGGATGATCTGCGCACCCATCTCCTGCAGCGAGCGCGGCGTGACGCCCTTGACCGTGCCGTAGGTGCCCACGGGCATGAAGATGGGCGTCTGCACGACGCCATGGTTGAGCGTGAGCGTGCCGCGGCGGGCGCGGCCTTCGGTCTTGAGGAGGTCGAACTTCAGCATGGGGGCGCGATTGTCGCAGCCGGCCGGGGCTGGACGCGAAGCTGCCGAACCGCCACCATCGGCCCATGATGCGCGCATCGCTCCAGCCGCTGATTGCAGGCCTGCTACTCGCCCTGATAGGGGAGCAGGCGGCCGCCCAGGCCTGCGGCCCGTACACAGCGGCGCTCTACCCCTATGCCCGCTTCTATTACGAAGACCCGCATACCGGGCCCGCCGGCATCGACAAGGACATGTTCGACGAGCTGGCGCGCCGTTCGGGCTGCCAGTTGCGGCTGGTGGTCGAGTCGCGCGTGCGCATCTGGGACCAGATGCGGCGCGGTGGCGTGCAGCTGACGCTGTCGGCGCTGGTGAGCCCGGAGCGCCGCGAGATCGCCGAACTGGTGCCCTATGCCCAGGGCCGCTACCAGGTGCTGATGCGCCGCGAGCTGGCGGCGCGCACCCCGACCATCGCCGCCTTCGAGGCCAACACCGAGCTGCGGCTGCTGGACGTGCGCGGCTATGCCCATGGCCCGACCATCGACGCCTGGGTGCAGCGCATGCGCAACCAGGGGCGCCTCGTTGAGGCCGGCGACTTCAAGACCGCCACTCGCATGCTCAAGGCCGGCCGCGCCGACGCCCTGCTGGCCCTGCCCAGCGGCTGGGGCATCGCCATGGCCGCCTTCGACGACCCGGACGAACTCGTTCCTGTGGACGTCACACCCACCGAGCGCAATGCCGTCGCGCTGGCCATGGTGCGCAGCATGCCGGAGGACGACCGCCAGCGGCTGCGCCGCGCGCTGCAGGCCATGCTGGCCGAGGGCAAGGTCCACGAGATCCTGCGTCGCCATCTCGGCGACAAGGGCGCCCGAGCTGCGGCCTATACGGGTGACTGAGCACGGGACAATCCCCGCCACATGTCCCTGACCCTCGCGGCACCTGCCGAACACGAACTCGTCATCAAGAAGAGCCGCTTCCTCGGCCGCGTCGAGCCGTGCGCCGATCGCGCGGCCGCCCTGGTCCGGGTCGCCGAGCTGCGCGCCGCCCACCCCGGCGCGGCCCATGTCTGCTGGGCCCTGCTCGCCGGCGGGCATTCGGCCGCCAACGACGACGGCGAACCCGGCGGCACCGCGGGCCGGCCCATGCTGGACGTGCTGCGCCACCAGGGCCTGGACGGCGTGCTGGCGACCGCCGTGCGCTACTGGGGCGGCGTCAAGCTCGGCGCCGGCGGGCTGGTGCGGGCTTACACCGACTGCATCGCCCAGGCCTTGCTGACTGCCGACAAGATCGAGCGCGTGGCCCAGGTGGAGCTGGGCTGCGAGCTGCCCTATGAGCTGGAAGGCCGGCTCCGGCGGCTGGCCGAGCAGCATGGCGCGCAGCTCGTGGACGCGCGGCACGAGGCGCGCGTGACCATGCGCTTCGCGCTGCCCGTAACTTCACGCGCGGCATTCGTGGCGGCGGTCGACGAGGCGGCTCAAGGTCGCGTTGCTTGGGCGCGCGAAAGCAGCATCGCATCGCCATAGCTGAAGAAGCGGTAGCGCTCGGCAATCGCATGGGCGTACAGCGCCTTGATGCGCTCGTAGCCGGCAAAGGCGCTGACCAGCATCATCAGCGTGCTCTTGGGCAGGTGGAAATTGGTGACGAGGCGGTCCACCACGCGGAACTCGAAGCCCGGCGTGATGAAGATGTCGGTCTCGCGCGCGCCGGCCTCGAGTTGGCCACCCCGCGCCGCCGATTCGAGGGCACGCAGCGTCGTCGTGCCGACGGCAACCACCCGGCCGCCTCGCGCGCGGCAAGCGGCGACGGCATCCACCGTCGCCGGCGGCACTTCGAACCATTCGCTGTGCATCTTGTGGTCGGCCAGTTGCTCGACGCGCACCGGCTGGAAGGTGCCGGCCCCCACGTGCAGGGTCACATGCGCGGTCGCGACGCCACGTTCGGCCAGCCGGGCCAGCAGGGCCTCGTCGAAATGCAGGGCCGCGGTCGGCGCAGCGACGGCGCCGGGCTCCTTGGCAAACACCGTCTGGTAGCGGCGCAGGTCGTCTTCGCCGTCGGCATGGGCGATGTAGGGCGGCAGCGGCACATGGCCGTGCGCCTCCAGCAGCGTGAAAGGATCGCCGGCGAAGCGCAGATGGAAGAGGCCGTTGTCGGGCCCGCAGCGGCCCAGCACCTCGGCGTCGAACGCGTCGGCAAAGCGCACACGGCTGCCGGGCTTGGGGCTCTTGCTGGCGCGCAGGTGCATCCAGACTTCCTGCGTGCCGGGCAGCACCCGCTCGACCAGGGCCTCGACCGACCCGCCAGTAGCTTTGATGCCGAAAAGGCGTGCCTTGATGACCTGGGTGTTGTTGAACACCAGCAAGTCGCCCGCGTTCAGGAGCCCCGGCAGCTCACGGAACACGCGGTCTACATGCATCGCGCCAGTTGCGTCGAGCAGTCGCGAGCCGCTGCGCTCGGGTGCCGGGTGCTGGGCGATCAGCTCTGGCGGAAGGTCGAAGTCGAAGTCGGCGACCGTGAAGGCCGGCGCGGCGGGCGCTTGCATCGTGAGTTGAGGGCCGGACAGACCCGGGCCAGGAGAGTGGGCAGCGATTGTCCCTGACCGCCACGCGTTGTTCGCGGCCATCTCCCGCTCTCGCCCCCCGGACCTTCAAACGAACGAAGGGCTGCATCTGAGTTTGATTGGCCCTCGAAGTGGCCAATCAAATCGGTGCTGGGAACTCAGTTGCCGCCGTTCCCCGTCGCCAAAACGAGACCGCCCTGGCCCGTGATCCAGGCCGTGTTCAAGTCAGCCGCCTGAATGGTATAGAGCGGGAGCGTGGTGCCGCTGGCTTGTTGGCGCCAGGTCTTGCCGCCGTCCTGGGTGGCCAGGATGACGCCCGCATCGCCGACGATCCAGCCGACTTTGGCGGTGGCGAACCTGATATCGCGCAGCGTCGTGTTGCCGGTCGCAAGCTTGACCAGCGTCCATTTCGCGCCACTGTCTTCTGACTTCAGCAGCGTGCCTTCGGCCCCCACTGCCCACGCGGTCTTGCCATCGGAAAAGGCGACTGCGTTCAGCTGGCTGTACGTGCCGGTGTACATCGCGTTCCAGGTGCCTCCGGAGTCGGTGGAGACATAGACGCCGCCGTTGCCGCCGACCGCCACCCAGGCCTGGTCTCCGAAGCGCAACGAGACCACGCCGCTGGGTAGCGCCAATTCCGTCCAGGTCTTGCCGCCATCCTTGGTGAATGCGGCTTGCGCGCCGCCATAAAGGCGTTGCGACCAGCCAAGGTTCTCGTTGACGAAGTAAAGCCCGCTGTAGTAGACGCCCGCCGCGATCGGTGCGGCCGACCAGTTCTGCCCCGCGTCCGTCGACTTGTACAAACGGCCGTCGGCACCGACCAGCCAACCGGTGGTCTTGCTGACGAATTGCACCGCCCGCGCCGTGCCGAAGTTCGTACTCGTGAGCTGCCAGGTGGCACCGCCGTCCTTCGTCGTGAACGCCCGGCCGACCGGGTCGGTCATGAAGCCGTTCTTGCCATCGGCAAATGCCAGTGCGGCCTGCTGGCCGTAGCCGGTGTCGGAGGCCGCAACCACCTGGGCCCAGCTCTGCCCCCTGTCCTTGCTCAGGTAGGTTGCACCGGAGTTGTCCGTAACGAGCAGCGTGTTGGCATCGACACGGCGCAGGCTGTTGCTGTTGACGTTCAACGAGCTTTGCCCTGGGTTGCTCAACTTCTTCCACGTCTGGCCGGCGTCCTCGCTCAGCCACGTGTCGGACGAGGTCGTTGTCGCGACATCGTTTCCGCCAAGCGACACGAATCCGTAGTAGTACGCGCCGTTCACGGGGCCTGCCAACGGAGTCCAGGTCGCACCACTGTCCGCGCTACGCATCACGCCGCTGTTACCGCTGGCGGTCAGCGTCTTGCCATCGGCGGAGATGCCGAGCAGGCGTTGAACGCCGGTCGTCGTGCCCGCGTTCCGAACCTCGACCTTGGACCAGGTCGCACCGCCATCCACCGTCGTGTAGAAGTTTTCGAAGTTGGTGTACGTGTACGAGGTGTAGTCGAAGGTCGAACTCCGGGTGAAGACCGCCGCCTGCAGGTCGCCTTGGGCTACCAGGCTGGTGGTGTCGAAGTAGTAGCTGTTTGCAGGCGTCTTCAGGTCCAGCACTTGCGAGTAGTTCTGACCCCCGTTGCTCGACACGCGCACGCTGTAGCCATTGCCGTTCTGTACGCTCCAGAACTTGCCGGTCGACGTGATCGCATGAGGAACGGTGCTCATGGCACGCCACGTCACGCCACCGTCCGGGCTGCCATAGATGGTGCCGTAATAGCTGCCCGTACCATCGGCGAGTCGGCCAACATAGACCGCCTTGGCGTCCACGATAGTGATGGGGCCCTGGTCGTAGCCGTACGAGGCGTCGCCGGCCTTGGCCACGTTCCAGGTGGCGCCGCCGTCTGTCGTGCGAAGCATGGCGCCGAATGCGCCGGTGGCCCAGCCTGTGTTGGCATCGAAGAACTTGATGCCGTAGATGGTGGCGCTGATGCCGGAGTTCTGGCGCACCCACGTTGAACCACCGTCGGTGGTCTTGAAGATCTCACCGTTGTCGCCAGCGCGCCAACCGGTGGTGGCATTCAGGAAGAACACCGTGTTGACACGATTGCCGGTCGGCCTGGGGTTCTGCCAGCACCAGCCGGTATTCGACGACCCGGTGCAGTCCAGCCCGCGCACGTTGGCGACGTTGGTGATCGACACCTTCGTGCGCGTTTCGCGGCTGCTGCCGGCTTCGTTGGTGACCTTGAGCACCACCTCGAATTCGCCGCCGCTGGCGAAACTGTGGCTGGGCGCTGCCTCCGTGCTGGAGGCGCCGTCGCCAAAGTCCCACTGGTACTTGAGCCCGGTGAGCGCACTGGCGGAATTGCCGAACGCCACCGCGGTGGCCGACTCGACCGTGCCCGGCGCGGTGATGGCGAGGTTCTCGGGAATGGCCGTCGGGCCGGGCGGCGGCGGCGGGCTGTCACTGCCGCCTCCACCACAAGCGGTCAGCGCCGCAGCGGCCAGCAGGCCCAATCCCAATGCGCGCACGCGCAGCGTCAACTTCTGCATCGCAGTTCCTCCCTGCCCTCAATCTGGGCTGTTTTTCGGCCGCGATTGTGAAGGAAAAGAATGACGTTCCGCGCGCGCCCCGCTCGGATAGGGGGTCAGCCCGGGACGTGATTCCTACCACCGCACAATGCCGGCCATGTTTGGGGCTCCAACCCAGCCCCGCCCCGTTGCCAGCAAGTCCGCGCAGGGACGAATCCGGCACGCCGGGTCGGCCGCCGGGCCGCCCCAAGGTGGACCCCGCCCCCTCGGGGGGCAGGGCGTCAACAGGCGTCCGCAGGGGGGCCTTACTGCCCGCCCGAGCCCGTGGCCAACAGGCTGTTCCAGGCCMCGCTGACCCAGGCGGTCTTCGGGTCCAACACGAACACCTTGGCCGGGCTGCGTGGGATGTTCGGGTAGGGCTGCGCTCGCCACGTCGCGCCGCCATCCGTGGTGGCCATGATCGCTCCGGTGCACACCACCCAGCCCACCTTGCTGCTGGCAAAGGCGATGTCCTTCGCCGCACCCGGCGCGCAGGGCAACGCCATCGGGGACCAGGTCGCGCCGCTGTCCTGAGACTTCAGCAGCGCGGTGCTGCCCATGGCCCACAGCGTGCCGGGGTCCGAGACCACCAGCGTCGCCAGGGTCTCAACGGTGGCCGCGGGCGCCGCCGTCCAACTCGTTCCGTTGTTCTGCGACGTGGCCAGCAAGCCCCGCTCGCCACTGGCCACCCAGCCCCCGCTTGCCGTCCGCCGCAAGTCGTAGGTACCGCTGGGCACCGGCAATGCCTGCCAGGTCTGGCCGCCGTCCTGGGTCACCTGGAAGGTGTAGCCGCGCTCGCTCTCCAGGGGCGGGCTGCGGTAGGGGAAGGGCATGCGGATCCAGCCGGTCTTGTCGTTCTCGAAGCGGAAGTCCACGGCATACCCGGGTCGCGTGCTCGCCACCACCCAGGTCTGGCCGCCATCCTGCGTGCGGTAGAGCGTCGTGACCTGGGTTGCGGCGTCGTATTTCGAGAACCAGCCGAACTTGTCGTTGACGAACTGGATCTTGAGGGCGCCCGGCAGAACGCCCTGGCTGACCAACTTCAGGGTCTTGCCGCCATCACTGGTTTCCCGAGCCATGCCGAAGCTGTCGATGACGAAGCCGTGCCGGGCGTCGCGCATGGCCACGATGGGAGGTTGGAGGTAGTAGTAGAAATCTTCCGCGAAGGTGCCGATGCTCCAGAAGCGTCGGTCCCAGGCGCTTCCTCCCGACTCGCTGAACCACAGGTTGCCATTGAGCACATACGTCAGGTTGGTGGACCCAGGCTGGACCTGCAGCTTGCCGAATTGAAAACCCTTGCCTGCAGGCGAAGAAAAGCTGGAGAAGTTCTTGCCGCCATCCCGCGAGAGATGCACCACGCTCGGGTTGGCGTCCCTGGCGAAGGCCAGTGTGTCGCCGTCCTTCAATACGATGAACTCGGTGATGTCCTGAATCTCCGGCACCGCAGCCCAGGTCTTGCCCGCATCGTTGCTGCGGAAAGTGCTCACGTAGGAACCCAGGAGGGTTTTCCCATCGGCCGAGATGCTGCGCGGTGACAGGCCAAAGCAATCGAATGCCGCTGCACTGACGCAGCCCGCCGGCTGACGCTGCCAGCTGGCGCCGCCGTCAACCGTGGTGCTGATGGTGGTCTTGATCTCCACCAACTGCCCCTGCGCGTCGTTGATGCGCTCGTGGGTGAACAGGGCGGCGGACAAACCGGCGGGATGCACCACCAGCCGCGTCTGGCCCCGCGTGGTCGCCAGGCCGGCCCGGGCGAAATCGAGCACGGTCGTGCGTGTCACACCGGCATCGGCCGTGCGCTCGACGGACTCTTCGTTCAGCCACCAAGCGACCGCGCCGCCGGTCACGTGGGTCGGTGCAGGCGAGAGCTTGCGCCAGCTCGTCCCGCCGTCGGCGGTCACGTAGGCCTCGGTGGGCGCCGCGGCGGGCCAGAAGTAGGCCGTGCTGCCCGAGACGACCTGGAAGCTGCCGGCGGGGTTGGCCACGCCCGCCTGGACACGAACCTCCGCCCAGGTCCGCCCGCCGTCGACGGTGCGCAGTGCCAGGCTGTTTGCCCCCAGCACCCAGCCCACGTTGGCGTCGAAGAAGGTCACCGTCTTGAAGCCGCCCTTGACTGGCGGCGTCTGCGTCTCCCAGTTGAGGCCACCATCCGCCGTCTTGAAGATGTCGCCGGCGCTGGTCACCGCCCAACCCAGGTTGGCATCCAGCAAGAAGCTGTCGGCCAGCGCCCCGGCCGGCCGTGGGCTCTGCACGCACCAGCCGGTGGATGACGCGCCCGAGCACGTCAGGCCCTGCACATTGGCCAGGTTGGTGATGCTCACCGTGGACCTGGCCTCTCGCTTCTGGCCCGCCTCGTTGCTGAGCGTGAACACCACGTCGAAATCGCCACCCTTGGCATAGCCGTGGCTGGGCGCGACCTCCGAACTCTGGGCGCCGTCGCCGAAGTCCCAGCGGTAGCTGTAGCCCGCCAACGGCGCCGCAGAGCTGCTGAACTTGACGGCGCTAGCCGATTCGGACGACGCAGGCGCCGTGATCGTGACGCTGTCGGGCAGCGCGGTCGCCTGTGGCGGCGGCTCACCCGCGCCTCCGCCGCCGCCACACCCGGCAACCAGCGCGCTCGCGAGGAGCCACCCATACCCGAGCCGATGCCGGGCGAATAGTCCGTCAATCATGTCTTATCTCCCTCTACGTCCCATGTTACTCAGGCTCAGCGTTAGTCCGCCCCACGAAACGGTAACGACTTGGCAGCCCGCGCGCAGCGCGCAGGCCGCGCTGCGGCGGCTGCGTCCGATGCCGCCAGAATGCCGCCCATGACCACGCCCGCCATGCCTTCGGACAAGCCCAAGTCGGCGCCGCAGAAGGCGATGGAAAAGCTCGGCCTCGTGCGCGACATCGACCTGGCCCTGCACCTGCCGATGCGCTATGAGGACGAGACCCAGCTGATCCCCATTGCCGCGCTGCGCGAGAACGAGCCGGCGCAGGTGGAGGGCGTCGTCGTCGACTGCCAGGTGGAGCTGCGCAGCCGCCGCCAGCTGCTGGTGCGCGTGAAGGACGACTCGGGCACGCTGCTGCTGCGTTTTTTGCACTTCTACCCCTCGCAGCAGAAGCAGATGTCGGCGGCCAACCGGCTGCGCGTGCGTGGCGAGGCGCGCGTCGGCTTCTTTGGCCGCGAAATGGTGCACCCCGTCGTCAAGGTCGTCGACGAGGACACGCCGCTGGCGCAATCCCTGACTCCCGTCTACCCGGCCTCGGCCCAGCTGCCCCAGGCCTATCTGCGCAAGGCGGTGGGTTCGGGCCTGGCGCGCGCCGACCTGCGCGAGCTGCTGCCGGCCGGCGTCGTGCCGCAGGGGCTGCCGGGCTTGAAGGACGCGCTGCACTACCTGCACCACCCGCCACCCAGCGCCTCGCTGGCTGCGCTGGAAGACCACAGCCACCCGGCCTGGCAGCGGCTCAAGTTCGAGGAGCTGCTGGCCCAGCAGTTGTCTCAGCTGCAGGCGCAGCGCGAACGTGCACTGCTGGCGGCGCCGGCCCTGCGCGCCCACCCTGGTGGCCTGCACGAAAAGCTGCTCGCTGCCCTGCCCTTCCAACTGACCGGCGCTCAGCAGCGCGTGTCCGAGGAGATTGCGCAGGACCTGGCCCGGCCACAGCCGACGCACCGCCTGCTGCAGGGCGATGTCGGCTCGGGCAAGACCGTCGTCGCCGCCTTGGCTGCGGCCGTGGCCATCGACGCGGGCTGGCAGTGCGCGCTGATGGCGCCCACCGAGATTCTGGCCGAGCAGCATTTCCGCAAGCTGGTGCAGTGGCTGGAGCCGCTGGGCCTGAAGGTCGCGTGGATCACCGGCAGCGTGAAGGGCAAGGCGCGGCAGAAGATGCTCGATGCCGCCGCCTCGGGCGAAGCCCAACTCGTCATCGGTACGCATGCCGTCATCGAGGACAAGGTGAAGTTCGCCCGGCTGGGCCTGGCCATCATTGACGAGCAGCATCGCTTTGGCGTGGCGCAGCGGCTGGCCTTGCGCAACAAGCTCAAGGCGATGGACCTGGAGCCGCACCTGCTCATGATGAGCGCGACACCGATCCCCCGCACTCTGGCGATGACCTATTTCGCCGACCTCGATGTGTCCACCATCGACGAGCTGCCGCCCGGCCGCAGCCCGATCGTGACCAAGTTGTTCACCGAGTCCAAGCGCCACGACGTGGTCGACAAGATCCGCACGGCGGTGGCGGACGGCGCCCAGGTCTACTGGGTCTGTCCGCTGGTGGAGGAGAGCGAGGCGGTGGACCTGCGCAACGCCACCGAGACCCACGCCGAGCTGAGCGGCGAACTGCCGGGCTGCAGCGTGGGCCTGCTGCACGGCCGCATGGCCGCGGGCGAGAAGGCGGCCGTCATGGCGCAGTTCTCCAGCGGAGCGATGAGTGTGCTGGTGGCGACCACGGTCATCGAGGTCGGCGTGGACGTGCCCAACGCCAGCCTGATGGTCATCGAGCATGCCGAGCGCTTCGGCCTGGCGCAGCTGCACCAGCTGCGCGGCCGCGTGGGCCGCGGCGCGAAAGCCAGCGTGTGCGTGCTGATCTACAGCCCGCCGCTGTCCGACACGGGCAAATCGCGGCTCAAGGCCATGGCGGAGACGACCGACGGTTTCGAGATCGCGCGGCGCGATCTGGACATCCGCGGCCCCGGCGAGTTCATGGGCTCGCGCCAGAGCGGCGCTGAGCTGTTGCGCTTTGCCGATCTGCAGGAGGACGCGCCGCTGCTGGTTGCGGCGCGAGCGCTGGCACCCCGGCTGCTGGATGAGCATCCCGAGGCGGCGCGACGTCAGGTCGCGCGCTGGCTCGGGACGAAGGCGGAGTTCCTGAAGGCTTGAGAGAGTGAGAGGCCTTACTTACAGACGAAGCTCTTCGCGTTGACTTCCTTCACGTTGCCGGCGCCACAGGCGGCGATGGCGCGTTCGGTGTTCTTGGCCATGGCGTCGGCATCAAACGCGTTGGATGAGCCGGCCGGCGGTGCGAAGACGCAGGCGCTGAGCAGGGCGGCGCAAGCCAGGGCGAGGAGGGAGCTTGTGAGACGGTTCATTCGAGTTCTGGGGTCAGGTGTTGAGGAAAGTGGATCGTCGCCAATGTCCGCCGCAGGTGCCCGCGGCATGCGACGAACGGCACAACGCCTGGGACAGGCTGCGCGCTGACAGCGGCTACAGCTCCAGCTTCTCGCGCAGCAGCCTGGCCTGGCGGCGTGACACCTCCACCTGGTGGCCGTCGCGCAGCGTGACGCGGTAGCCGTCGCTGCTGGACGGCGCGATGGCCTGGATCCAGCGCAGGTTGATGAGGTGGCTGCGGCTGGCGCGGAAGAAGAGCTGCGGGTCCAGCCGCTCCTCCAGGCTGGTGAGCGTGCGCGCGATCAGCGGGCGCTGGCCATCGAACCAGGCCTGGGCATAGTTGCCGCACGCCTCGAAGCCGGCCACGTCGCCCAGGCGCACGAACCAGCAGCGCTCCCCGTCGCGCAGGAAGACCATGTCGTCGGCGCCCTTCAACGCCGACGTGGGCGCAGCGGCGGGCACGGGGCGCAGGCGCAGCCGCGCCTTGGCGAGCGCAGCCTCCAACCGCCCGGCGTCAATGGGCTTGAGCAGGTAATCCAGCGCATTGCGCTCGAAAGCGGCCAGCGCATGCTGGTCGTACGCCGTGGTGAAGACAACGAGCGGCACATGTTCCAGCTGATCGAGCAGGTCGAAGCCGGTCGCGCCGGGCAGTTCCACGTCGAGCAGCAGCAGTTCGGGCTGCAGCGTGTTGATGGCCTCGCGCGCAGGCGCCAACTCAGCGGCCTCGCCAACGATGTCGGCATCGGGGATGGCGGCCAGCAACGTGCGCAGCTCCTGGCGGGCCAGGCGCGAGTCCTCGACGATGTAGATCCTCATGCGTTCAGTTCCACAGTGACGTTGACACGGCCGTCGGCCGCCGCGATGCGGCAGCCCGCGCCGTCGCCGCCAGCGCGCGCAAGGCGCTCGCGCAGGTTGGCCAGGCCCAGGCCGGTGCTGTCCGTCGACCCCGGCTTCCACTGGCCTGGGTTGTCGACGGCAATGCTCAGCTTGCCGCCGTCGCGCCCGATACGGATGTCCACGACACCGCCGCCGGCCGTGCGCGCGATGCCATGCTTGATCGCGTTCTCCACCAGCAGCTGCAGCAGCATCGGCGGCACGCTGGCGCTCGCCGTGGCCGGGTCGACCTGCCAGTCCACACGCAGCCTCTCTTCATGGTGCAGCTGCTCCAGCGCGATGTAGTCGTGCACGACGGCCAGCTCGTCGGCCAGCGGCACGCGTTCCTTGGCGCTGTGCTGCAAGGTGTGGCGCAGCGTGTTGGACAGGCGGCTCAGCATCTCGCGGGCGCGGGCCGGATCCTCGTTGATGAGGGCACGCAGGTTGTTCAGCGCGTTGAACAGGAAGTGGGGGTTGATCTGGGCGCGCAGCACCTGCAGTTCCAGCTCGCGCGCCGCGGCCTCGGCCTGCCATTTGGCGATCTCGCCGACACGCCAGCGATGCAGCATCTGCAGGCCCACCCACACGGCCAGCCACAGCCACAGCATGATGGTCGTGTTGAGCGTGTAGCTCAGCAGCACCAGCCAGCCTTGCGGCACATTGGGTGGGAAGTGCAGCAGGCCGAGCGAGATCCCGGCCCAGTTGATGGCGAAGAGCACGCCCTGCACTGCCAGGGCGAACAGCGGCGGCAACAGGGCCAGGCGCAGCAGCAGGGCGGGTGGCGAACGGTCCAGCCAGGCGCGGCGCAGGGCCAGGGCTCGCAAGCCCTCGCTGGCTGCCCACAGGCCGCCACCGACGCAGGCCATCACAAAGACGAAGGAGGCGTTGAGCGGCTGGAAGCTCGACACCATCGCGAGCGAGATGGCCACATAGCCGCCCCACAGCAGCGCCTGCATCGCCATCCGCTTGCGCGTGTCCATGCCCCTCAGCCCTCTCGATTTACTTGCCGGCGGCCAGGAAGCCCTTGACCTCGCCAACCAGCCAGTCGGCATCGTCCCACATGAGGAAGTGATAGCCGCGCTGGCTCATGGACACCTTGGCACCGTTCAGGCCGGCGTACTGAGCCTCGAAGATCTTCTTCGTGCTCTCCAGCGTCGAGCCCATGGGCTCGTAGGCCGCCCAGGCGCCCAGCACCAGCGTCGGCGCGGTGATGCGGGGCAGTAGCGGGCGCAGATCGTCGCCCCACAGCTCGGACATGGCCTGAGCCGTTGTCGCACGGTCGCTGGCCAGGCCCCAAGCGACGATGCGCTCGGTGTTGGCCGGGCTGCGGCTCATGCCGCCCGCGCCCTGGCGGGTGCCGGCCTCCCATTGCTCCTTGGAGCCGGCCAGCATCTGCTGGCGCATGCCAGCCGCCATGCCGCGCGCAGCTTCGGGCGTCATGCCGCGCAGGCCGGCCAGGAAGGGCAGGGAGTCGACGATGACGAGGCGCTCGATGCGGCCGGGCTTCTCGGCCGCCATCTGCAGGGCCAGCACGCCGCCCAGGCTGTGGCCCATCACGACAGGTCGGTCGAGCTTGCGGTCGTCCAGGTAGGCCAACAGGCGGTCGCGCATGCCGGCCAGGAAGTTGTCCGTCACCACCGCAGGCGCGCCGGCAAAGCCGGGCAGCTGCACGATGTGGCATTGCACGCCGGGCTGCAGGGCAGCGCAGGTCTCCGTCCAGGTGCTGGCCGCGCTGTTCAGGCCAGGGATCATGACGACCGGCCGGCCCTGGCCGACCAGGTCCACGCGCAAGTCACGGAACTCGGTCGTCGCGGCCTGGGTGTTGCTCACCCAAAGGGCGGTGGCGATGCCCACGGCGGCGCCGAACAGGCCGATCCACGAGGTCTTGCGGGTCATGGCGTCTTCTCCATCAAGGTTGTGATGGAGGCATGTTGGCCATGTCCAGGCCGGGCTGCCCGGGCCCGATGACGAACGGCAAGCCGCGCTGACGAATGGCGACCATCCCAGATGGGCGGACCACCATTACCCTGCCGTCGTGCCTTCTTGCGGGCCGAGCGCCGGGCCGCTCCCTAGCCGGCCCGCCTTGGGCGATGTGCTTGCCGGTCGATCCGGCAAGCATCGCCGTCCCCGCGGGGGACCGGCCAAGGTACTCCTTGGACGAGGGGCTTCATTTCAACCTTTGGGCCCAGTAGACCAGCACCTCGGTGCGCGGCTCGATGTCGGTCGAGCTGTAGGTGTAGGTCGGCACGATGTTGATCGCGTCCAGCGTGTTGAGGCCGGAGATGATGCGGCCGAAGACGGCATAGCCCGGGTTGGCGGCGCTCTGGTAATCCAGGCTGGTGTTGTCCTTCACGTTGAAGAAGAACTGGCTGGTCGCCGAGTCCGCGTCGCTGCGGCGGGCCATGGCGATGGTGCCGCGCAGGTTGGACAGGTCGTTGTTGCTTTCCAGCTTGATCGGCGCATACAGCGGCGTCTTGGTGACCATGCCGCTTGTGTAGCCACCGCCTTGGACGACGAAGTCGCGGTCGACGCGGTGGATCAGCGTGCTCGTGTAGAAGCCCGCCGAGACGTATTTGTAGAAGTTGGCCACCGTCAGCGGCGCGTAGGTGTCGTAGAGCTCCACGACGATCTCGCCGCTGCTGGTCAGCATGCAGACCGTGCCCCATTGGCTCGCGGCGGACGCGGCCAGGCCTGCGGGGCTGCATGACTGCGTGGGCGGATTCGGGTTGGGATTGGGGCGCGGGTATTGGGTGCCGCCGCCTCCACCTCCGCCTCCGCCGCCCACTTCGATCTCGACACCCCCGCCACAGGCGGACAGGGCGGTGACGAGCAACAGAGCGGCGAGACGTTTGAACATGGCAGGACACCCGCGAGGTGAAGGGGCCTGCCTAACGAAGCGGCCCGCCGTCTGGACGACAGCGGACGCAGCTTGTTACGGAATCACCTTGGCATCGGTGATGGTGATGTCGACCAGTGGCACGTCCGAGATATTGGTGTTGACCGCACGGATCTTGTCGACGATGTCCATGCCTGCCGTCACTTGGCCGAACACGGCATAGCCAGGGTTGGCGGTACTGGCGTAGTTCAGGCTCGTGTTGTCCACGGTGTTGATGTAGAACTGGCTGGTGGCGCTGTCGGGCACCGAGGTGCGGGCCATGGCCAGCGTGCCGCGCAGGTTGGACAGGCCGTTCTGGCTTTCCAGCTTGATGGCCGCGTAGGTCGGCGTTTTGTCCAGCAGGCCGTCCGGCCCGCGCGTGACGCCGCCGCCTTGGATGACGAAATCCCTGATGACGCGGTGGAAGACCGTGCCCTTGTAGAAGCCGTCGTTCACATACTTCAGGAAGTTGTCCACGCTGATGGGGGCGTGGTTGTGGTCCAGGCCCAGCTCGATGTCGCCCATGGAGGTCGTGATCTTGACCTTGTGGGTGACGGTCAGGGTGACCGGCGCCGGGGGTGGGGGCGGGGTGACAGGGTCACCACTGCTGCCACCACCACCACCGCAGGCGGCCAAGGTCAGCGCAAGGGAAGCGGCGGTCAGGGCCAGCAGCGGGCGGCGGCGCAGTCGAATGTTTGTCATTTCAGATTTCAAGGTTGTCGATCAAACGGGTGCTGCCTAGTTTCGCAGCTCCTAACGCAACCAGCGGCTGACCTTCCACCGCGGGCCCAAGATCGTGCTGCCGGCGCAGCGTCAGATAGTCCGGCGCCCAGCCCGCATCGCGCAGCGACTGCAGTGCCTCAGCCTCCATCCCGGCTAAGTCGCGCTCTCCGGCGTGCCAGCGGGCGATCAGCGCTTTCAGCGTTCGCGACAGGCGCAGCGCCTCGGCCTTCTCGGCCTCGCTCAGGTACCCGTTGCGCGAAGACAGCGCCAGGCCTTCCGGGCTGCGGCGCGTCTCGCCACCATGGATCTCGATGGGCAGGGCCATCTGCGCCGTCATGCGGCGCAGCACCATCAGCTGCTGGTAGTCCTTCTYGCCGAACACGGCCAGCGTCGGCTGCACGATGTTGAAGAGCTTGTGCACGACGGTGCACACGCCCGTGAAGAAGCCGGGGCGGAAATGGCCTTCGAGGATGTCGGCCAGCTCGGTGGGCGGCTGCACCTTGTAGCCCTGCGGCTCGGGGTAGAGCTCCTTCTCCGACGGCGCGAAAACGATGTCGCAGCCCGCGCCTTCGAGCAGCGCGCAGTCGCGCTCCAGCGTGCGCGGGTAAGTGTCGAAATCCTCGTGTGGCGCGAACTGCAGCCGGTTGACGAAGATGCTGGCGACGACGGCGCCCGCCGGGCCGACCAGCTCGCGCGCCTGCCTCGCCAACTGCAGATGGCCGTCGTGCAGATTGCCCATCGTCGGCACGAAGCCGCGCTGGCGGTGGATGGCGAGGGCGTCGCGAAGCTCAGCGATGGTGCGGATGACTTGCATAAGTCTCAATCAGTTGGGGACAGAGCTTGCCACTGCGTGGCTGCGGTCAGTCCCGCAATGTCAAACAAAACCGTGCACGTCGTTCACCGGAAAGGTCTTGGCCTTCACCTCGTCCACATAGCCCTTCACGGCGGCCAGCACGGAGTCCTTGCCGGCCATGAAGTCCTTGACGAAGCGCGGCTTCCTGCCCGGCGTGATGTTGAGCATGTCGTGCAGCACCAGCACCTGGCCCGAAGTGCCCACACCCGCGCCAATGCCGATGACGGGCACGGGGGATTCAGCGGTGATCTCGGCGGCCAGCGCAGCCGGCACCATCTCATACAGCAGCATGGCTGCGCCCGCCTCCACCAGTTCCCGCGACTCGCGCTTCATGCGCGCCGCGCCAGCCTCGTCGCGGCCCTGGACCTTGAAGCCGCCTAAAGCGTTCACCGTCTGCGGCGTGAAGCCGAGGTGGGCGCAGACCGGGATGCCGCGCTCGCTGATGAAGCGCACGGTCTCGGCCGTCCAGCCGCCGCCCTCGAGCTTGACCATATGGGCACCGGCTTTCACCAAGGCCGCGGCGCTTTTCCAGGCCTCTTCCTTGCTGACGTGATAGCTGTCGAAAGGCAGGTCGGCAATGATCCAGGCCCACTTGTGGCCGCGTGACACGCAGAAGGTGTGATAGACCATGTCCTCCAGGCTGACCGGCGCCGTGGAGCCGCGGCCCTGCAGCACATTGCCCAGGGA